>JBDTMP010000280.1:0-3160 GCA_039934215.1 Ginsengibacter sp. | reverse complement strand
GGGTCTGTGACAGAAGCATCGTCTATGATTTCTTTAAATCCTCCGGAAGTAAATTCTTTAATATCACTGTAGCTTCCGGGATGCCTGAGATTTGCTTTCGGTGAAAAATTGATCAAAGGCTTTCTGAAGGGCCACGCTATTTGCCTTCTTAAAGCATGGAATAAATTTGCAGCTGTAGTAATATTTGTAACAACTATATTTAACTCAGCACACATTTGAAGAAAACGCTCCATGCGGCCGCTGCTATGTTCAGGTCCCTGTCCTTCGTAGCCATGCGGCAATAACAAAACCACGCCATTCATTCTTCGCCATTTTTGCTCGGAGCATGTAATAAATTGATCAATTATTGATTGAGCCGTATTTGCAAAGTCTCCAAACTGTGCTTCCCAAATAACGAGTGCGTTGGGATTTGCCATGGCGTACCCATATTCAAAACCAAGCACGGCATATTCGCTTAAAAGCGAATTATAAATCCTGAACTGCCCCTGTTTTTCCGAGATATCACTTAGCCGGTTATAAAATTCATCAGTATTTTCATCACGCAGGATCGCATGCCTGTGGCTAAAAGTTCCTCTTCTGATATCCTGGCCGCTCATACGAACATCCTTCTGTTCCATTAATATACTTGCATAAGCGAGTAATTCACCGGTAGCCCAGTCAAGTTTATTTTCGTTCTCAAATAATTTAATTTTATCCTGGAGAATTTTTTCAACTTTTCTTAAAGGCTTAAAGCCTTCGGGCCACTTCATAATTTTTCTGAACATAGATTCAGCACTTTCTTTTGAAATTGCCGTTATGGGCGAAGATTCGAAATCTTCTGGTGTAGCCTTTCTCAGGCTTTGCCACCACATCTCAGGCGTCTGGTACTTATAGGGAAGCGGATTCTGTTTAATTTCGTCAAGGCGTTCCTGCAGGTCGCTCCAGAATTTTTTTTCCATTTCCTCGGCAAGCTCTGAGGTGCCTTCCTGGCCATGCATCTTTAGCCATTTTACATACACTTCCCGTGGATTGGGTTGCTTATCTATTAATGCATACAATCCCGGTTGTGTAAATTTTGGATCATCTCCTTCATTATGTCCATGCCTGCGATAACAAACCATATCAATAAAAATATCGCTGTTAAATTCCTGGCGATACATCATTGCAATTTGCGAAACCTTTACCACAGCTTCTACATCATCTCCATTCACATGAAAAACAGGCGCCTCAATAATAGATGCGATAGATGTGCAATAATCTGATGTACGTGCATCATCAAAATCTGTGGTAAATCCTATTTGATTATTGATAACAAAATGAAGTGTTCCTCCCGTGCAATATCCTTTTAGTCCGCTCATTTGCAAAATTTCATACACAATTCCCTGTCCTGCCAATGAAGAATCACCATGAATTAAAATTGGCAAAATCTGATCATAATTACTTTCATAAATTACATCAGCCTTGCTTCTCGCAAAGCCTATTACTATGGGGTCCACTGCTTCCAGATGAGAAGGATTCGGGGCGAGCTTCAGGTAAACCTTTTTTCCAGAGGCGGTTTCAATCTCACTGCTGAAGCCCATGTGATATTTAACATCGCCGCTTCCCATAGTAGTATCTGGTATTGCATTTCCTTCAAATTCTGTAAATATCTGTTCATAGGTTTTACCAAGGATATTTGCAAGAATATTCAATCTTCCGCGGTGTGCCATTCCTATTACAACCTCCCGTACTTCGTTTTCTGATGCGGTGTTAATGATTGCATCCAGCGCGGCAATTGTACTTTCTCCTCCTTCCAGTGAAAACCTTTTCTGGCCTACATATTTTGTATGAAGAAATTTCTCAAACATCACTCCTTCATTTAACTTTTGAAGTATCCTTCTTTTTTGGTCCAGCGGTATAGGTTCGGGAATTTTATTTTCTGCCGCGTTAATGATCCAATCGACCTTTGTACTGTCTTTCAGTGAATCAAATTCTACTCCCACTGATCCTGTATAACATTTTTTTAGATGATCAATTATGTCTTCAAGTTTTGCTTTCCCTAAACCCGCAAATTTTCCTGCCAGAAATTCAGTTTGAAGATCCTTTTCATCAAGTCCAAAATATTTAAGGTCGAGGTTGGCATGCCTGTCTTTTCTCTGCCTGATTGGATTTGTTTTAGCGATTAAATGTCCTTTGTTCCGATAGGCAAGAATTAATTGATAAACTGAAAACTCTTTATCAATCGCAATATTTTGAATTGGAGAAGCTGCAACTGCAGCGCCATTGGCTTTACCATTTCCCTGTGAAAGGGCGAAATCAAATCCTTCAAAAAATCTTCTTAAATCTACATCAACACTGTCCGGGTTTTCTAAAAAATCGGTATATAAATTTTCTATGTATGCTGGGTGAGAACTGGTGATGTACGAAAAATCTTTCATAATAATTGGTAATGTGGTATTTAACAGTGCAAATATCGGTTGTTTTTTTATCAGGATGCTTAACAGGAAAACTTAAAATTGCATTCGTCGAAGCATTCTGAATTGCTGTTTGATAAAATTAATTTAATTCAGAAATATTTTTTTTAGTTTTAAACATTATCTTTGCACCCCTAAAAATAAATTAATGGCCAACCATTCAGCAACAAAGAAAGATGTGCGTCAAAGCCGTAAACGCAATGAGCGCAATCGTTATCATGGAAAAACGACTCGTAATGCGATACGCGATTTAAAGGTACTTGATACAAAAGCTGCAGCTTCAGAAAAAATGCCAGGAATTACCTCTATGATTGATAAACTTGCAAAACGTGGAATCATTCATAAAAATAAAGCAGCCAATTTAAAAAGTAAGCTCACCAGGGGAGTTCAGTCTTTAGAAAAATAATATATTTGATACTGATGATACAGGCCTGTTACAATCGTAGCAGGTTTTTTTTTGATATAACGCGATTAACTGCACAGGGATAAAAGTTATATTCATACCCTATATTTGTACCCTTCGATTATAAAAGTAACACCTATAAAACTGCATTGCATTTTTAGTTCAAATATTATTAAATGAAAAAGCTTGTATCCTGTATATCAAATTGAAAAGGATTGCAAGTTTTATTCTTTTTTTCCAAAGAAAAAGCCTTAATTTCGCAGCCCAAATTAAAATTATTACTCACCAGTTGTTAATTACAGCAAAAAACAAGGTAAATGCAGAA
>JBDTMP010000279.1:0-3519 GCA_039934215.1 Ginsengibacter sp. | reverse complement strand
TTTACATTTGTTTCGACTTACACACACAATCTCCCTCCCCATCTCCTCTGAACTACCATCCCGTTTTATTTTTTAATTTTTGTATTAAATCCCATCCTTTGAATTTCTGATCTCGTATACCCAATGGTATATTGTCCATTATTCATGTAAAACTGTTATAAAGGTTTCACCTCAAAAACATTTTAACATGGAAAATTTTTACTCAGCGTATGTAAGAACAGTAAACGGCAATGCATTCTATTTTGTAAAGAAATACCAGGTATTCCCGGAATACAATGATGTTCCACCTATTCTTGATGGTTATGCAATGCATACCAATTTTGGAAAAGCCTGCAAAATTGCCATGGTCAGTGATAAGGCAGTACAACAACAATTAATAAATGAACTTCAGCTAAATAATTCACTTACAAACGTGAATAAAAGAGAGTCAGCCAGGGCTAAAATATATAAATTATTACCGCGCCAGATAAATTTTCCGGCTATGTTTAAACTGGGCTGGCTGACCAAAGTTTCCTAGATATTCAAAGCGATAACAACATGAACAATTATCCTCCCTGTAATTTGGGGATTATGAGTGATGAATAAATTATACGATTTTCCTCTCTTTTACATTACTGTCCCGCCTGGTTTCCATTTGCAATAAGGCTATTAACTCAGCAATTAAGGTTTACTATTCAGGTATGATTTTGGATACGCAACAGTAAATAAAATCAATAAAATTATGTCTCAAAAAAACAAAAAACAGTTTGGTGTGTGGATGGATTCACATCATGCTATAGTAGTTGGGAAATCAGACCCCGAAGCACAGAATTTCAGTGTACTCGGCCATGCGGAAAATGCAGGTGCTGATTTTAATACCAGTGAAAAAAATGCACACAATGACGAAAAAACATTACAGCACAAATTTTTTAAGGAAATCCTCACCCACATGCAAAATGCTGAAGAGGTGCATCTAACGGGTACGGGCACCAGCCAGGAGCAATTTATGCACTTCATGGCAGAAACGCCGCAGTTTAAAAATACAGTTACCAATGAAAGCACTTCCAATAAGATGAGCGACGAAAATCTTGAGGAATATATTGCTGCTAAATTTAGTTGATCGCATTTGATTCATTAAAAGATAGAAAGCTGCTTCAAAAAATATTTGAAGCGGCTTTTTTACTTTATTACTTCATTGCCTCGAGTTCTTTCTGCATCCTGAACATGTCATCACGCAATCTTGCGGCCTCCATAAAGTCAAGATCACGGGCTGCCTTTTCCATCTTTCGCTTAATGTTACTGATTGTTTTTTCCATTTGGGGAATGGTTTTCTTAGCCGTCAGATACTCACCTTGTTCTTCAGCAGCAATGGTAATTAAATCATCGGCTTCATAAGGCGATGCGGTCGTACCTTTTATATCGAGAACGGATGTTTGACCCATTATTTGCTCAATAGATTTTTTGATGGTTGTTGGAGTTATGCCGTGCTCAATATTATAAGCAACTTGCTTTTCCCTGCGGCGGGTGGTTTCATCAATTGCTTTCTGCATGCTTTCTGTCATAACATCTGCATAAAAAATTACCAGGCCCTCAACATTACGGGCAGCCCTGCCCGCAGTTTGAGTAAGTGATCTTTCGTTGCGCAAAAAGCCTTCTTTATCTGCATCTAAAATAGCAACTAACGAAACCTCCGGAAGGTCAAGCCCTTCACGCAAAAGATTCACGCCTACCAGCACATCAATTTCCCCAAGGCGCAGTTCCCGCAGAATTTCTATCCTGTCCAATGTATGGACTTCGCTGTGAATATATTTAGATTTGATGTTAATGCGGTGCAGGTATTTATCCATTTCTTCCGCCATTCTCTTGGTAAGTGTTGTCACCAGCACACGGTCGCCTTTTGCAACACGTTTATCAATTTCGTCAAGTAGGTCATCGATTTGATTTATGGAAGGACGTATTTCAATTGGCGGATCCAGTAACCCTGTTGGCCTTACAACCTGTTCTACCACTATGCCTCCCGTTTTCTCCAGTTCAAAATCACCGGGTGTAGCGCTCACATAAATGGTCTGGTTAAGCATGCTTTCAAACTCATTAAAATTGAGCGGCCGGTTATCTAACGCTGAGGGTAGCCGAAAACCGTAGTCAACCAAAATTAATTTCCTCGACCGGTCACCGCCATACATGCCACTCACTTGCGGAATGGTTTGGTGGCTTTCATCTATTACACATAAAAAATCATTGGGAAAATAATCCAATAAACAGAAAGGCCTTGTACCAGGTTCTCTTCTGTCAAAAAAACGTGAATAGTTTTCGACACCGTTACAATATCCCAGCTCACGTATCATCTCAACATCATAATTTACCCTTTCAGAAATTCTTTGCGCCTCAATATACTTTCCGATGCTTTTAAAATATTCGGTTTGGCTTGCAGCTTCATCCTGTATCTCATTGAGTATTTGCTGGAGTTTATCTTTTGGCGCAATATATAAATTTGCCGGAAAGATAGCAGCGTCATTGACCTTCACAATTCTTTTACCGGTACTCAGTTCGAGTGTTTCAATGCTTTCTATTTCGTCACCAAAAAAAGTGATGCGGTAACCATTGTCCATGTAAGGAAGATTGATATCAACCGTATCGCCTTTTACCCTGAATGTACCTCTTGCAAAATCTCCCTGTGTGCGTGAATACAAACCATTAACCAATGAATGTAAAAATCCCTGGCGACTTATCGTTTGACCTTCTTTGATTCTTACTACGCCTTCGGCAAAATCTTTAGGATTTCCAATTCCATAAATGCAGCTTACACTAGCAACGACAATTATGTCTCTTCGCCCGGTCAATAATTGAGAAGTTGCAGCCAGTCTTAGTTTATCAAGCTCTTCATTTATGCTGAGATCTTTTTCTATGTAGACATCACTAACAGGCATGTACGCTTCAGGCTGATAATAGTCATAATAAGAAACAAAATACCCTACAGAGTTATCAGGAAAAAACTGGCGAAACTCTCCATATAATTGTGCTACTAAAGTTTTGTTATGTGTAAGAACAAGCGTAGGCCGCTGAACATTTTGAATCACATTAGCCATGGTAAAGGTCTTACCACTTCCTGTTACACCCAATAAAGTTTGATATTTTTCTCCTTCGAGAATACCTCTCGTTAGTTGCTCAATAGCTTGTGGCTGATCACCTGCGGGTTTATATGATGAATTAAGTTGAAACGGCATAGGGATATGCAATTTACAACCGAAAGGGTAAATTAAAAGTTATGAATAAGAAGTTACGGGATCGTTCTTATCAGACATTAAAAACACTTCCTAAAATCCCCCCGGCCGAACAAGACCAATAAAATTTGCTTTTTGGCGATCGCGACGTTTGCTATTATTTCATTTCGGGAATATTATTAAAATAATCTGAAAGTTTATTGATCGCCTTTGCATCCACCTCAATTTGTTCCTGGGCTTCTTTCCAGTTTCTTTTCTCAATTGCTTCCCTGATGCCGGGCATAGTTTTTACACCATAGCCCGTATAAAAGCCCGGTGC
>JBDTMP010000278.1:0-2324 GCA_039934215.1 Ginsengibacter sp. | reverse complement strand
AATGGACCAGCAAGCTATAAAAAACAGGTTTGGAATAATAGGCAGCTCTCCTGCCCTTGTATATGCTCTCGATGTGGCTATACAGGTTGCCAATACTGATCTCAGCGTTTTAATAAATGGAGAAAGCGGTGTGGGAAAGGAAGTCTTTTCTCATATTATACATTCTCTTTCAGCAAGAAAACACAATCCTTTTATTGCCGTAAACTGCGGCGCAATTCCTGAGGGAACTATTGACTCGGAACTTTTCGGGCATGAGAAAGGTTCTTTTACGGGGGCCGTAGATAGCCGCAAGGGATATTTTGAAACTGTAAACGGAGGCACGATATTTTTGGATGAAATTGGTGAGATGCCGCTTGGCACACAAGCCCGTTTGCTGCGGGTTTTAGAAGCCGGTGAATATATCCGTGTTGGATCGTCTAAAGTTCAAAAGACGGACGTAAGGGTCATTGCGGCAACGAATAAAGACCTGCTTGAATTTACCCACACCGGCCGCTTTCGTGAGGACCTGTATTATAGATTAAACACCGTTCCCATAAGGGTTCCGGCATTGCGTGACCGTAAAGAAGATATTCCATTGCTGTTTAGAAAATTTGCGATTGACTTTGCAGACCGTTACAAATCGCCTCCTGTGCAGCTTGATGAAGACGCAAAAAATGTATTGATAAATTATCCATGGCCAGGCAACGTGCGTCAATTAAAAAATATTGCAGAGCAAGCATCTGTACTCGCAAAAGATAAAAATATTGCCGCTGATGATATGAAGCGATTTTTGCCTGAAACGAATTTCACAAGGCTACCCGTACTTTCGTCTGCCAGCCCAAACGCAGGAAATCAAAAAGAATTTCATAATGAACGGGAAATTTTATATAAATTATTTTTTGATGTAAAAAAAGATGTTACCGAATTAAAAAGAATGTTTTTTGACGTAATGCAAAATCCATCTGCAATTAATGTGAACGGTAATCATAATTTTCAGAATGAAAATTTACTGGAAGATTACCATAGAGAACAAGGGAAACCCATAATTTCATCTAACCAACCGGTCGTGCTTTCCGGCGACGGGATTGATAAACACCAGGAAGTTGAGGAGTCATTGAGTATTATGGACGCTGAAAAAGATCTTATAATAAAAGCGTTAAAAAAGCACCGCGGAAAAAGAAGGGATGCATCATCGGATCTTGGCATAAGTGAACGGACTTTATACCGCAAGCTTAAAGAATATAATATAAATGATTAGCCCTGCCAATCAAACGGAATGAACAGAAACTTTTAATTAGAAAAAATCGAATAAATCGTGTAATTCGAAATAATTCGCGTAAATAAAAAAATGAAATTTATATCAAAAATAATAATTGCTTTTACTTTCAGCATGTTTTTATTTAGCTGCGCTACCTGTAAATATTCCACGAAAGACACGGCTCCTATTCCACCGGAGGTAAAAACTTTCAGGGTAAATTATCTTGAGAATAAAGCCAGGTATGTAAATCCGCAGCTTACCCCGCAAATAACAGAAAAACTAAAGCAGAAAATAATCGGGCAAACGAGATTAAGACAAATAAACAGCGATGATGCACACTATGACATCAGCGGTTATTTATCCGATTATAGTGTAACAACAACAGGAATCGCAAACCAAAACGCCAGTCAAAACCGGTTAAATGTTACTTTTCATCTTGTTTTTAAAAATACGCTTGATTCAAAGAAAGATTTCGAAAGCGATGTAACCAGTAATTATGATTTCTCCGCGCAACTTACATTGCCCCAGGCCGAAGCCCAATTGGGAGATGAAATTGTAAAGAATATAACGGATGCTATTTTTAATAAAATATTTTCTAATTGGTAATACCATAAATATTTTTCATGGACGTGGAAACTAATTATTCGGGAGCTTCTTATCATAATATTGCACAGGATGCTGATGCGCTCGAAAAAAATGTTCAGGAATATCCTTTTAGTTCTTTAACCCGATATCTTCTTTTGTGCCAGTATAGAAAAACAGGGCATTTAGATTTTGAAAAGCTTTTAAAAAAAACCGCTCTATACTTCAACAACCCTCATTGGCTACAATTTCAGTTATCTCAAATAGGAACGAAAACAACAGAGAGCATATTGGGAAATGAAAGGAGCTTTGAAACCGAACCATTCGCAAATCAAAGTCAACATCACTTCGCTGTTGCAACTGATGAAGAGTTAAAAACTTTTCAAAATCCAGAAGAAATTATCCAGGAAAAAGAAAGCTCTCCCACTACTCAAAGCCTTGGCTGGCACATTGAAAATTATCACCAATTAGAAACACACGATAGTGAGTCAGCGGATCATAAGAA
>JBDTMP010000277.1:0-4071 GCA_039934215.1 Ginsengibacter sp. | reverse complement strand
CTGCAACAGCAGTTGGATGTTCCTCACGCTCTTAGTGAGTTTGAATACCTGGCGGAATTAAAGGAAATAGCGAATCAAAATAAAGTTTACAAATCTTATATAGGGCAGGGATATTATGATACCATCGTACCTTCTGTAATTTTAAGAAATCTTTTTGAAAACCCGGGATGGTACACGCAATACACACCTTACCAGGCTGAGATAGCACAGGGAAGGCTGGAAAGCTTACTTAACTTTCAAACGATGGTGAGCGACCTCACCGCTTTGCCAATTGCCAACGCGAGCCTTCTTGATGAAGGCACTGCCGCCGCTGAAGCAATGGCTATGCTTTTCAATCATAAGAACAGAGACCACGATCATATTACTGCCCCTAAGTTTTTTGTGGATGAAAAAATATTTGCGCAGACAAAAAATATTTTAATAACACGAGCTAAACCTATAGAGATAGAACTTGTATTTGGAGAGTTTAATAAGATTGCGCTTGATGAAGCATACTTTGGAGCCTTAATACAATATCCGAACAGTAGCGGCAGAATTGCAAATTATCGTGATTTTATTGAAAACGCTCATAAAGTAAATGCGCAGGTTGTAATGGCTACGGATCTTTTGGCGCTTACTTTATTAACTCCTCCAGGTGAACTGGGTGCTGATGTGGCCGTGGGCTCTTCGCAAAGGCTCGGAGTGCCAATGGGATACGGCGGCCCGCATGCTGCATTTTTTGCAACAAAAGATGAATTTAAAAGAAATATTCCGGGGAGAATAATTGGGGTAAGCGTTGACGCGGAAGGCAACCGCTGCCTTCGAATGGCTTTGCAAACAAGAGAGCAACATATACGACGCGAAAAAGCCACGTCAAATATTTGTACCGCACAGGCCTTGCTTGCTAATATGGCTGCTATGTATGCTGTATACCATGGTGCAGACGGTTTAAAAAATATTGCAAAAAGGGTAGCGTTGCTCACGCAGACACTTGCTTTTGAATTAAAGGATGCAGGGTTTGAATTGCAAAATGAAAGTTTTTTTGATACGTTGACTTTTAAAATTAAAGATGCTGCTACGATCAGGGACATCGCTGAAAAACATCAAATGAATTTTCATTATCCAGGCGATACTTTGGTTACAATTTCTCTTGATGAAACAACTACAAAAAATGACGTACTTAATATCATAAATGTTTTTACTTCAGCATCCGGCAGCGATACTTCCTTCGCCACTTTCGACAATGAAGCAGTTTTGGAAAACATTCCAGCATCTCTTACAAGAACAAGCGAATTTTTGTTGCATCCGGTTTTCAACAGCCATCATAGTGAAACTGAATTGATGCGTTATTTGAAAGTGCTGGAGAATAAAGATCTTTCTCTTACAACATCAATGATTGCATTAGGTTCTTGTACTATGAAGCTGAATGCAGCTACAGAATTAATTCCTGTAAGCTGGGCGCATTTCAGCAAGATTCATCCCTTTGCTCCTTTAAATCAAACGAAGGGCTACCAGTATATAATCAACGACCTTGAAAAATTATTGTGCGCCATTACAGGTTTTAAAGCCTGCAGTCTTCAGCCTAATAGTGGTGCACAGGGCGAGTTCGCCGGATTACTGACTATATGGGGTTATCACGAAAGCAGGATGGAAACTCATAGAAATGTAATACTAATACCGATTTCTGCACATGGTACTAATCCCGCATCTGCGGTAATGGCAGGCTTTAAAGTGGTCGTAACAAAATGCGATAACGAAGGCAATATTGATCTGGATGATTTGAAATCGCAGGCTGAAAAATATAAGGATTCTCTTGCAGGGTTAATGGTTACCTATCCTTCAACACATGGAGTGTTTGAAGAAAACATTAAAGAAATTTGCAGCATCGTGCATGAGCATGGAGGCTTGGTTTACATGGATGGCGCTAATATGAATGCACAAGTTGGCCTTACATCGCCGGGGAATATTGGTGCGGATGTTTGTCATCTGAATCTTCATAAAACTTTTGCAATCCCTCATGGCGGCGGGGGGCCGGGTATGGGTCCTATTTGTGTAAATGAAAAGCTGGTTCCTTTTTTACCCGGAAGAAATAATGGTGAAGGATCAGTAAGTTCTGCAATGTATGGCTCTGCGAGTATTCTCCTGATAAGTTATGGTTACATCAAGCTGCTTGGTGAAACAGGAATTCGTAAAGCGACCGAATACGCAATTCTCAATGCCAATTACATGAAGGCAAGATTAAAAAAATATTATAAAATATTATACACAGGTAAGGGCGGCACTTGTGCGCATGAATTTATTGTTGACCTTAGGCCATTTAAAAACAGCGCCGGTATTGAAGCGGAAGATGTAGCCAAAAGGCTTATGGATTACGGTTTTCATGCGCCAACATTAAGTTTTCCTGTAGCGGGTACCATTATGATCGAACCCACTGAAAGTGAAAATAAGGCTGAGCTAGACAGGTTTTGTGATGCGCTGATAAATATTTATAAAGAAATAAAAACAATTGAAAAAGGCAATGCCGATAAAATAGATAATGTTTTGAAAAATGCACCCCACACTTTAGCTGCGTTAACTGCCGATGACTGGGCTCATAAATATTCGCGAAGTGAGGCGGCTTATCCTTTGGAATATTTAAGACAAAATAAATTCTGGGCAAGTGTAAGCAGGGTAAATAATACTTACGGTGATAGGAATTTAATTTGCACATGTGAGCCGGTAAGTTCTTATGCAGAAATTGAGGCATAATTTTAAATTGTAATTCTTGCTAAGTTCCTGAATGGAGCTTTTTTTCTAAGCTGAATATGTAAAAATAGTTTTAGCATTTTTTATTAAGCAATAAAAATTTGAAAGTATTTCTATGTATGATATAATAATTGTTGGCGCCGGCGCATCGGGCTTAATGGCCGCGAAACTTTTATCTGCAGAAGGAAAAAGTATATTGGTGCTTGAAGCAAAAGACAGGTTGGGTGGCCGTATACATCGTATAGAAAATCTTTCATTTCCTGCAGAAGGCGGCGCAGAATTCATTCACGGGAAATTAAAAACAACTTTTGATCTGCTTAAAGAAGCCGGCCTTAAAAAAGAAAAGCTTACAGGAAAATTTTGCAAATATGAAGAAGGCGAGTGGAATACCGCGAACGATATAGTTCCTCATTGGGATCTCCTGGTAAAGAAATTGAAAAGCTGCGAAACAGATACAAGCATTGATATTTTCTTGTCCGAACATTTTCACGCAGAAAAATATGAAAAGCTAAGGAAACAATTTAGAAAATATCTTGAAGGCTACGATGCTGCAGATCCAAAAAACACCAGTGTTTTTGCAATAAGAAAGCAAATGGAAAGTGAGGATGAAGATCAATTCCGGCCTGTGCCCGATTATTATGCATTAATTAATTTCTTAAAAGAAAGCTCTTTAAAAAAAGATGTTATTATTAAGACCGGAGAACCCGTAACACAAATAATAAGCGGGGAAAATATTGAGGTACATACTACAGCCGGAAAATATTTTTGCCGGAAATTAATTATCGCGGTGCCACTTGGAGTTTTGCAATGCAGAAAAAATAACAAGAGCTACATTAGGTTTCCGCTTAAAATTAAAAATTATATTAATGCAGCAAAAAAAATTGGCAATGGCGGTGTCATAAAATTTTTACTGGAATTTGATGAAGCATTTTGGTTAACAAAAGATTTTTTAAATGAAAGACAGATCCCTGCGCCTTCCTACATTTTTGCCGATACAATCATACCTACGTGGTGGACGCAGTATCCTTCAAAAAAACCATTGCTTACAGGCTGGATAGCCGGACCTTCCTCTTACAAAATGAAAAATTATTCTGAAAAAAAATTTAGCGAATTAATAATACAATCTCTTTCTAAATTATTTGCAATGCCTGTGACAGAAATTGAATCAACATTAAAAAAAATAGTAGTTAGCAACTGGAATAAAGCACCTCATTTTTTAGGAGGATATTCTTATCCTACACCCGACACGAAAAATGCACAGAAATTATTGATGACGCCTTTTGCAGATTCAATTTATTTCACCGGTGAATATCTGGCAGAAAATTCTTCTTCAACCGTTGATGCTGC
>JBDTMP010000276.1:0-4044 GCA_039934215.1 Ginsengibacter sp. | reverse complement strand
TTGCGCAATCCTGAATTGCTTATTCTTGATGAAGCAACAGCCAATATTGATACGATGACGGAGAAATTGCTGGAGGAAATATTAAACAAACTTCCTGAAAGAACCACCCGCATCATCATAGCACATCGGTTAAATACCATTGAAAATGCAGATGAAATATATTTCGTTAATGCGGGTGAAATCACCCGTGCAGGTTCCTTTAATGAAGCAGTGAATCAATTGCTGAAGGGGAAACGGGTGAGTTAAAAAAGCTTCTCCATTTCTCCCTGCTTTTAAAGTAATAATTTTACGATTGCGTCTCAAATAAAATCTCATGGCTGAAAAGAAAATTAAGAATATATTTTGCCAGGGGCCAATTCCTGCTTCATTTATTGCAGAAAGCATTGATAAGCACAAGACCCAAACTTCTATCGGCGGGCATAGTATTTTTTTAGGACAGGTACGTGCAGACGACAAGGATGGGAAAAAAGTTTCGGCGATTGAATATACAGCTTATGAAAAAATGGCTTTGGAACAAATGCATAAAATGCGGGAAGATATTTTTCAGAAATATTCACTCACATGCATGCACGTTCATCATAGCCTTGGCATGGTAGCGACAGGTGAGTTATGCATCTTTGTTTTTACTTCTTCTGCCCACCGGAAAGCGGCTATGGATGCGTGTGAGGAAGTGGTAGAAAGAATAAAAAAAGAATTACCAATTTGGGGAAAAGAGTATTTTGAAGATGAAAGCTATCAATGGAAAGAAAACAAGTAGGTCAGTTTTCCTCTCATTTGAATAGGTTTGGGGTGAGATTCTTAAACCATGAAAATTTCAATTCATGACCAAGGTTGAAGAAGCACAAAAAATTATTCTTGAGAGATGCAGAAGTTTTGGGACAGAAACAGTTTCTTTTAAAAACTGTCCTGGAAGAGTGCTTGCAGAAGATTTAAACGCAGACAGGGACATGCCTCCCTTTAACAGGGTTACAATGGATGGCATTGCTATAAATTATAAATCATTTGAAAAAGGAAATCATTCATTTAAAATTAAAGCAACTCAATCTGCCGGAGAGAAACCTGTTGAAATAAATAATGATGATGAATGTATTGAAATAATGACGGGCGCAGCATTACCGGCTACTACTGATACTATAATTCCTTATGAAGACATTGAAATAAAAAATGGCTTTGCGCAGATCACAAGGGAAAAAATATTAATTAACCAGAACATTCATTTCAAAGGACGGGATAAAAGGAAAAATGAAATTTTAGCAGAAGAGAATCAATTCATAACGCCTGCAATAATTAGTATTGCGGCAACAGTTGGGAAAACAAATTTGCTTGTAAAAAAGTTCCCAAAAATTGTGATTATTTCTACCGGCGACGAACTGGTAGAGATAAATGAAACGCCTGCGCCGTTCCAAATAAGACGCTCTAATAATTATACACTGGATGCTGCGTTGCAGGAGTATGGATTGCATGCAGAAATGCTGCATTTGCCGGATAGCCAAAATATTATTGAGACACAACTCAGCCGATGCCTTATTGAATATGATGCTATAATTTTAAGTGGCGGGGTTTCAATGGGTAAATTTGATTATGTGCCACCTGCATTAGAGAAGTTGCATGTAAAAAAATTATTTCATAAAGTGCAGCAGCGGCCGGGTAAACCATTTTGGTTTGGAGAGCATGAAAGCGGTACGCTCGTATTTGCTTTTCCGGGAAATCCTGTTTCGACATTCATGTGTTTTCAACGTTATTTTTTGCCGTGGCTAAAAAAATCGTTGCAGGTTGAAATGAAAACAATCTATGCTATCTTAAATGAAGATTTTACATTCATCCCTGCACTGCAATATTTTTTGCAGGTGAAGCTGGTGATAAATGAAAAGGGTGAATTGTGCGCCACGCCTTTGGAAGGTAATGGATCCGGGGACTTTGCTAATTTGTTGCAGACCGATGCTTTTATGGAATTACCTTTGGGAAGAAATGATTTCAAAAAAGGCGAAATATTCAGGGTATGGGCTTTTAAAAATTTAGTGTAAAGACATGCAATATGATTAAGAATGATTTTTCACACATTGATGAAAGTGGAAAACCTGTGATGGTTGATGTAAGCTTGAAGAAAATTTCACGACGCACAGCTACGGCTGAAAGTATTGTATTACTGCCCGAAGAAGTTTTGAATAAATTAGTGAACGGCGATATACAAACTAAAAAAGGAGGGGTATTTCAAACAGCTATTATTGCCGGAATTATGGCGGCAAAACGAACAGGTGACCTCATACCACTTTGTCATCCGCTTGGGCTGGATAATTGTGCTATAGACATAGTAGTTAATAAAAAAAATGAGGTAGCAATTACATGTACGGCACGCATAGAAGCAAAGACTGGTGTTGAAATGGAGGCTTTGGTAGGCGCCTCCATAGCAGCACTAACGGTGTACGATATGTGCAAAGCGCTGAGTCATGATATAATAATCAGGGAAACAAAGCTGATTAAAAAAACCGGTGGTAAAAAAGATTTTGAAAGAAAATAAGCGAAATGAATAAGAATAAATCAATAATAAACGGACTGGTATTATCGGGGGGTAAAAGCAAACGAATGGGCCGTGATAAAAGTTCTATTGAATGGTATGGAAAAGAACAACAATACTATATGGCGGATCTGCTGAAGCCTTTGTGCAATAAAGTTTATATATCACACCGGCATGGCCAGGAAGCGCAAACAAATAAAAATTATAAAATCCTCATCGATACCTACACCGGCATCGGCCCATACGGCGCTATACTTTCAGCTTTCCGTTTTCAGCCTGATGTTGCGTGGTTTGTTGTTGCATGCGATTTGCCATTGCTTGATACCAATACACTAAAATATCTTTTGGCAAACCGGAATGTCGCTGCGATGGCAACAACTTTTCAGAGCCCGCATGACGGACTGCCGGAGCCTTTAATCACTATTTGGGAACCGCGAAGCCGGGAAATATTACTTTCCTTTTTAGCTAACGGCTACACATGTCCCAGGAAGGTTTTAATAAAAAGTGACGATGCTCACATATTGCAGGCACCCGATTCAGACGCTTTATTGAATGTAAATACACCCGAAGATTTTAAGAAAGCGGAGGAAATCATTATTCAAAAACTCCAGTTGTACGATGCGGGATGAATGGCTACGATATAGCTGCCAGCTCTCATTACCCGGCTTCGGAAAAGAGAGCCAGCAAAAGCTTCAACGGGCGAAAGTTTTAATTGTTGGTGCAGGTGGATTGGGTTGTCCTGCTGGCCAATATCTCGCTGCTTCAGGTGTTGGCACAATTGGCATTGCGGATTTTGATACGATTTCAATCAGCAACCTTCACCGGCAAATTTTATATGCGCCTGTTGATGTAGGGTTATTAAAAGCAGAGATTGCATGTAAAAAATTGCAGGTTCAAAACCCGGACATAACACTCGTGCCACTTACTGAAAAAATCTCATCTACTAATGTAATGAAGATTATTAACGGCTACGATATTGTTGTAGATGGAACTGATAATTTTGAAACTAAATATTTGCTGAACGATGCCTGCGTAATAGCCGGCAAACCTTTGGTGTATGCGGCTATTTATCAATACGAGGGACAGGTATCTGTATTTAATGTTCTGAATAAAGATGGTACAATGTCACCCAACTACCGCGACTTGTTTTCCGGTATAAACGCTTCGCAAATTCCTTCGTGTGCTGAAGGTGGCGTGATACCAACCATAGCCGGGATGACAGGTTGCGTGCAGGCAAATGAAGTAATTAAATGGATTACAGGAACCGGGGATTTGCTTGCGGGAAAAATGTTTATTATTAACGCAGAAACTTTGCAAAGCAGGATAATTAAAACCGGCGCAGTTACAAAAAAAGTTATTACTGAATTGCCTGGATCTGAAATTATCAATGTTATTTCTGTCGCCGATTTGAAAGAATGTATTGATAAAAATCTGCACGAATTGGTTGATGTAAGAAGTGCTGAGGAAAGAAATAATTATCATATCGGCGGTATGCATATTCCGCTTTCAGAAGTTGAAAAAGATCTTGC
>JBDTMP010000275.1:0-4753 GCA_039934215.1 Ginsengibacter sp. | reverse complement strand
AGCAGCCGGTCTGGCCCGGCGCTCTCAACTCCTATCCGTACACTCATGCCAATGTTTTCTTCAGTAAGTAAAAATTCATCTTTGAAAATTTGAATTTCTTTGCTGTTAAGCTTAAGACCTGAATGGTGTTTGAAAATTCCGAGTGCCTTGCCAACATTGCCGGGCCCTCGTGTAAGTGTGTTGTCCAATTTCTTCTTGCCCGTCCGTTTCAACATGATGTCAATGCCTTCAATCGGTTCTGCAGCTCTTATTAAAACAGCATCGGGAACTTCTTTCCGGTTCGTTACAATATTAAACATATGGTGCATGCCATAACAGATATACACATACGCAATTCCAGCAGCGCCATACATGTGCTCGTTTCGTGCCGTGCGCCGGTTGCCAAATGAATGAGATGCTTTGTCGATGATACCGGCGTATGCCTCAGTCTCTGTAATTCTTGCTGAAGTAAGATTGCCATCAAATGTGGTAACAATTATTTTCCCAAGCAATTCCTTTGCTATTTGTACCACGTCCTCACGATCGTAAAATGATACCGGTAACTTCTTCATGATAAAAAACGGGTAGTTAGTTGATTAATTAATTGGGTAATTGGCTTTCAAATTACATAACATCATTTATAACCATCCGGCGGAGTCTGAAATTTATTTTTTAAGTTGGCATTATAGATTTGAAAAAATCTTTCGAATAATTCGTGTAACCTACCTGACGGCTGGCAGGTACGTTTTATTAAATTCGTATAATGGCAATAAAACCAGATTATATTTTTTAAGTTTGGTATTATTATTAATCCTCAGATAATGTAACCGGTTGCTCCAGGAAATAATTATAGCTATACAGGCTTACTTCAAAGCACACAAATTCATTGTTAAAAATAAATTGTGGAAATGGATATTAATACCTGGCGTAATCTACGCCATGTTGTTTCTTACCGGTTTTTACTTTTTCCTGAAATCTTCTGTGCATGTTGTTGATTATTTATTCTCAAAATCAGGGATAAAATTGTGGGTACTAAAAGAACATGGCGGCCTGCTTAGGTTTCTTTTTATTTTTGGTCAAATCGTTTTGCAACTCATATTGACGCTCTTCTATTTTTCCTGGTTTAAATATTTGTTTTTAATAATCGGATCACCGGTTTTTGCGTGGCTTAGCGAAAAAACGGAATCCATTATTCAAAACAAATCATACCCATTTAACCTAAAGCAATTTTTTAAAGATATCGCAAGGGGAATAAGCATCGCATTACGAAATACACTTTGGCAAACAGTGTATTCAATCTCTGTTTTAATCTTGGCCTTTATTCCGCTCATAGGATGGGCGACACCCGTGCTGGCTTTGTTTATTGAGTGCTACTATTTTGGCTTTTCAATGCTTGATTATTCCAGCGAAAGAAACAGCCTTTCACCATCGCAGAGTATTGACTTTATAGCCCAGCACAAAGGGCTAGCCATAGGTAATGGAATGGTATTTTATCTATTGCATATCATTCCTGTTTTAGGCTGGGTAATTGCGCCTGGCTATGCTGTGGTGGCTGCCACCCTCAGTTTGCAGCAGGAGGAAACAAAACATCAAATCAAATTTCCACGTTTTACTTAAATTTATTTAATGGTTTATCTTATTCCTTCTTTTTTATCTGATGAGTCAGTAGAAACTATTCCCGTTTATATATTGGACGCAGTAAAAGATTGCCAGGTAATTTTTGCAGAAAATGAAAGGACTGCACGCCGTTTTCTTAAAAGTATTTGCAAAGAAATTGTGATTGATGACTATGAATGGCATACTATCCATAAGGTGGAAAAAGAACAAATAAATACATTGAAACAAAAAATAAAAGAAAGAAAAAACATCGCTATTATAAGTGAAGCAGGTTGCCCGGGAATTGCCGATCCCGGCCAGATTTTAATACACGAAGCGCAAAAATTAAATGCGGTTGTAAAACCACTCGTAGGTCCATCTTCCATCTTGCTCGCCTTAATGGCCAGCGGGCTCAATGGCCAGCAGTTTTGCTTCGCCGGGTATTTACCCATTGACAATATGGAAAGAAATAAAAAAATAAAACAGCTTGAAGAAGAATCAATACAAAAGAAAAGCACACAGATTTTTATTGAAACACCTTTTCGCAATAACAGAATCGTCGAAGCGGTTTTACAAAATTGCAAGCCGGCAACTCAATTATGTATTGCCGTTGACATCACTTCACCCCGTGAAGTCATTAAAACCAAAACGGTTGCTGAATGGAAAAATGAAAAAATTGATCTGCATAAAAAACCTGCTATATTTCTATTGATGGGATAATCCTGATTATTTGACTATTTGAATGAATTTTTTAAAATAAATAATAGAAGATGTTGAATATTCAATAATTAAAATCTTTCTTCTTATCTGGCAAAAAATACTATCCAACAACGCTTCTTGTAAGAGTCTATGTTGGGGTGAGGCCTTAAAACAACAACGGCCCTTTTGAATTATCGTAAGGTTTTTTTCCAAGGTGGGCATACGCCTTAGGAGTAACCTCTCTGCCACGTGGCGTGCGCATGATGAAACCCTCCTGTATTAAAAAAGGCTCATAGACTTCTTCAAGTGTGCCGGTTTCTTCGCCAACCGCGGTGGCAATAGTCGTAATGCCAACAGGGCCACCTTTAAATTTTTCAATGATCACCGAAAGAATTCGGTTGTCCATTTCATCAAGCCCATATTCATCTACATTAAGCGCTTTCAATGCATGTTCAGTAATTGCAAGATCTATAACACCATTCGATAACACCTGTGCAAAGTCTCTCACTCTCCGGAGCAAGCCATTTGAAATTCTTGGAGTGCCACGGCTTCTCCCTGCAATTTCCTTTGCAGCATCTGATGTGATCTTTGTATTAAGAATGGCGGAAGAGCGAAGAATTATTTTTTGCAATGTTTCGGAATCATAGTATTCAAGCCTTGATTTTATTCCAAATCTTGAAAGTAGCGGCGAAGTCAAAAGCCCGCTGCGGGTAGTAGCTCCTATTAATGTAAAAGGATTTAAATTGATTTGAACACTTCGTGCATTCGGCCCGGTGTCAATCATAATATCTATGCGATAATCTTCCATGGCTGCATACAGATATTCTTCAACGACATTGCTGAGACGATGTATCTCATCAATAAACAAAACGTCATTTCGTTCGAGGTTAGTTAACAGGCCTGCTAAATCGCCGGGCTTTTCAATTACCGGGCCGCTTGTCTCTTTAATATTCACGCCCAATTCATTGGCGACAATTCTGCTAAGGGTTGTTTTACCGAGGCCCGGGGGACCATGAAAAAGAATATGATCAAGGGCCTCCTCACGTTGCCTGGCCGCTTTTATAAATATGCGGAGATTTTCTATTATCTGGCTTTGCCCGCTAAATTCCTCAATTACTGCGGGTCTTATATTGTTTTCAAATTC
This sequence comes from Ginsengibacter sp., assembly GCA_039934215.1. Classification (GTDB taxonomy): domain Bacteria; phylum Bacteroidota; class Bacteroidia; order Chitinophagales; family Chitinophagaceae; genus Ginsengibacter. Next base: position 1,335 of record JBDTMP010000275.1, on the reverse strand, counting down.
CTTTTCGGCAGGCGTTAATATTTCTTTTTCAGTATTTAAATTTTGATTCGGCATCTTATTTATAAGCATTGTAAAACTAAACTTTTATCTGATTGACATAGGGGCTAAAATTTTTATTCCACAATCATTCAAAAAATCCTGGCCCTTCTTATAATTGCTTTTCTGACAAATTTACAAATGGCAATAATTGGATTGCTTATTGTAACCCGGTTCACTAATACAGGTAGCTTTTTTGATATTAATTTTTTTAAAAAAAAAAGTAATAAAGCGTAGTAACCAAAAAAAATCCACTGATGGCTGTGTTATGATCACCCTTTGAAAAATGATAATGAACAAAAAAATAAAACTCGGAATACTTGACCAATCTATTGTAAGGCAGGGCAGCACTGCCAAAGATGCCATTGAAGAAACGATTGCAACGGCAAAGCTTGCTGAAGAATTGGGCTACAGCCGTTTTTGGATATCGGAGCATCACAATGCGCCCTCAATCGCAGGCTCAACGCCGGAAGTGTTGATGGTAAAGCTCGCCGATGTAACGACAAGAATCCGTATCGGTTCAGGAGGTATTATGTTACCCAATCATAGCGCCTTAAAAGTTGCGGAAAATTTTCGCATGCTGGAAACGCTTTTCCCCCGGCGTATAGATTTAGGTATGGGCCGTGCTCCGGGAAGCGACCGTGTGACAGCGGCTATATTAAATCCTTCAAATGATTTTAATGAAGATAGTTACCTGCAACAATTATCGCACTTACAACATTTTTTTAACGACACCGCAGGTACCAGTTATGGAAGTTTGCTTGCGGTGCCACAAGCAGAAACTATTCCGGAGCAATGGATATTAAGCAGCAGCGGTGGCAGTAGTAAGATCGCCGCTCAATTTGGAATGGGACTTGCAATCGCCAGGTTTATAAATGCGAATGCTACGCCGGATATTGTGCATACCTATCGTAAATATTTCAAGCCGTCAGAGCAATTTCCCGAACCGAAAGCGATCCTGTCAATATCGGTTTTATGCGCTGAAACTGAAGAAGAGGCGAAACAAATGCGGAAGTTAATGGACTATCGTTTGCTCCAGTTTGAAAGAGGAAATTTTGACAAGCCCGGAAACTATGAATCAATTAAAGATTACGTTTTTTCAGATGCGGAAAAGGAAAGGATTTATTATAATAGTGGCCGCGTTGTTTCCGGAACCATGCACGAAGTGAAGGAACAACTTCTTCAACTGGCTGATGATTTTGACATTGATGAAATTATTGCCGCTACAATGACCGATAGTGTTGCAAACCGGAAACGATCTTTCGAGCTACTTGCAGAAGCTTTTGAACTTGATAAAAA
>JBDTMP010000274.1:0-6495 GCA_039934215.1 Ginsengibacter sp. | reverse complement strand
GATCCCAGAATAATTTCTTTTCTGACTTCATAGCGGCATGCGCCACAAGGCATGCGCTACATGAGCGGTGCGCTACTTCAGCAGGGCTGATGGTCGGCTTTTTATTTACAATACACTCCAGCCAGTTACGGTGTTGTTCAGGGCTTTCATATAAATGAGTTTCATTTGGCCCGATCACTGAAGTAAGTATTTTAGGATCGCTTGCGTTGAAAGCCTTTGATGGTTTACCAGAAGTCGGGTCTGTTGCAGTAACGCTTACATTTCCTCTTGAAACAAATATCCATCCATCGGAGCCTTCGAACTTTATACCGTTTGGATATTTTCCATTGATATACATATCAACTCCATCCTTATATTTTGCGTGTACTTCAAAGTCACCATGAACCGTCCACAAACCGGTTTTGGGAAACTCAGCTGTGGCCTCTATTTCAACAGGCCCTGTAAGTTCTGTATTCATCCCCCAATGAGCAATATCAATATGATGTACTCCCCAACCTGTAATCATGCCTGCACCAAATTGCTCACAACGCAGCCAGCCGCCTCTTGATTCCGGATCGCTTTGCGAATGAACCCGATCAAGTGTATAATAATGATAAGGGGTTGAGCCCAGCCACATGTCGTAATTAAGATTTTGAGGTATCGGCATTTCTGCAGGATTACCGCCGGACGGATCGCCAGGAAGTCCTACGCGTACTGTATGCAGCTTTCCTATTCTGCCATTACGTACAAGCTCACACGCTTTTTTAAACTGGGGCCACGGATCGGCAGAACGCTGCTGGCTGCCCAATTGAAATGTTACACCGGATTTACGAACCACATCACTCATGGTGCGTCCTTCCTCGATAGTGAGTGAAGTTGGTTTTTGAAGATAAACATGTTTACCTGCCAGGGCTGCTTCTATTGCTGGCTGTGCGTGCCAGTGATCCGGCGTACTAATAATAACGGCATCAATATCCTTATCGGCAAGGAGTTCCTTATAATCATGATGCATTTTAAAATTGATATAATTATCCTTGCCCGTTTTTTTTGCATACCAGCCTTCTATTAATTCTTTACCTTTTTGTAAACGGACACTGTCGAGGTCGCTTCCGGCTATAATGTTGGCAATATCATTTTTAAATGTTTCCGGAAGATCATGTGTACGGGCAATGCGGCCCATGCCTATTTGCCCGATGTTGATTTTATTGCTGGGAGCATTTTTACCAAACACTGATGCAGGAACAATAGTCGGAAAATTTACCATTGCTGCGGTGCCGGCTGTTATAGTAAGTGTGTTTTTTAAAAACTTTCTTCTTGATTTTGACAAATTTAGTTTTTGCATAGATTTTTAAAATTTAAATCAAATTATAATCAGCTATTAGCCAAAGTAATTTTGGTTAATAGGGTGTATGTTATTCATTTTGCCTGATGAAATTATTTCTGTATATGGCCTAAGGCAGAAATTTCCTTCCAAAGAGTAAGCTGCGGGAGCTAATCTCTTCTTGACATAAAAATCGTTTTCGAAGGCATTAAGTGAACAAGCAAATCATAATATCCGGCTAAAATTAGACTTTTTCTTAACCCAAATAAATCAGGAAAAATGTAATAGCTTTAAAGTGCCTATTACAACGATTGAAATGCTTTTATAAAAATTTGTTTCGCCTGATAATGCCTCCCGCAATTAGGAATATTAAATTTTTTATTTATGAAAAGAGGGGTTACATTAAAAGATATCGCGTCTAAATTAAATATGTCAATATCGACTGTCTCTAAAGCGCTGAACGAGGATGAATATATCAGTGGGATGACAAAAGAAAGGGTAAAGAGGCTTGCTGAAAAATGGAATTATATTCCAAATGAAGTGGCCCGTCATTTTAAACAGAGTAAGACATTTACGCTAGGCCTTGTTATTCCAAATATGCTGGACCAGTTTTATGCGATGGCAGTAAACGGCGCTGAAGAAGCGGCTGCAAATGAAAAATATAATGTCATTATTTCTCAATCGCATGAAGATCCTGCAAATGAAGAAAAAATTGTAGACCTTATGAAACGGAACCGCGTGGACGGATTAATTATTGCGGTTACAACGAAGACGCAGGACATGTCTTCATTTCAAAAGCTTGAAAGTATTGGTATTCCGGTTGTATTCTTTGCACGTCCTCCCAAAGATGAATGTTTTGATTATGTAGCAGCAGATAATTATGAAGGCGCAGTTAAAGCTACAGAGTTCCTTATCAAAAAAGGACATAAAAGAATTGGTCATTTTATGGGGCCGGAATGCATGGCTGTAAGTCAGTTAAGGTTGAAGGGCTATAGAATGGCGCTGCAAAAAAATAAGATTGAATTTGATCCGGCGCTGGTGAAAGTTGTTGACTTTACAGAAGAATCAAACTTTTTGGCGATGAGTAAATTTATGAAAACAGAACCGGCGCCAACAGCTTTTTTTGCTTTCAAAAATTATATAAGCCTGGATGCTATCAAATATTTGAAGAAATATTTTCCCGCAAAGCTTGACATGATCGATTTTACAGGCTTTGGAAATCTCCCGCTATTCCGTTACCTCGACCACAAACCCATAGCATCCATAGAAGAAAATTCTTTCAGGATAGGACTGGAGGCCGCACAACTTTTATTCAGGAATATTTATTTAGCGGAAAAGGAAGAAGAGAAAGTTTCCCAGCACGTTAAAGTTGCCTGCCAGCTTGTTGTACATAATTGATAGCTTAGCTATTGCTAAGAGACCCTGTAATGCCCGTTATAGCTGAAATTTATTTTTGCCCTGCTTTCGAAAAAATATTATCAGCCAGCCAATCCGCCATGCGTTGCGGCCAGCTTTTGATAGCTGCGGATAAAGAACGGTTTCCCATATTAAATCCATGCCCGCCATGTGCATACAAATGTGCTTCCACGGGAACTTTAGCTGCCCTGTATGCCTGCAGTAATTTTACAACAGGAGCCGAGCAACATTCATCATCATTGGCCGCTACCATAAACAAAGGAGGCGCATTTGAATTAACTGAATCGGGGATGAATAACGGTCCGGGATAAACGAGCATTTGGAAATCCGGCTTGGCATTCAGCCGGTCAACAGGGTCAGTTGCCATTTTATTTCCATCGCCATTTTCATAGGCAACCTGTGATACTACTTCTCCTCCAGCCGAAAAACCAAGCATGCCAATACTTTTAGTATCGATATTCCATTCAGCCGCTCTGCTGCGTACCAATCGCATCGCTCTCAGAGCATCTTCCCTGGGGTGCTTCTCCACTGAATAAGGCGAATTTTCTTCCCGCCCAAGCCGGTACTTCAGTACGAAAACTGTTACACCAATATTGTTTAAATATATTGCCGGCTCTGTTCCCTCTGCATTAATTACAAGCAACCGGTGGCCGCCACCGGGGCAAACGATCACCGCGGTGCCGTTAGCTTTTTCTTTTGGTGGGAAATAAGCAGTGATCGTGGGATTGTTTATATGCTTTACCCAATAATCTTTTACTTCCTCGGGTTCATCCTTAAGCTTCTCAAAACCAGGAGCGCCATTTTCCCATAAGGAGATTACCAACGGTTTATTTTGTGAAGAAACACTTGATGGAAGAAAGATAATTGAAAAAATAAAAACTATGCAACAGACGCGGGGCTTGTTTCTCAACATATAAAAAATATTTCTTTAAAGATAAATTAAAGAAGCAAATTTTTTTATGATGAAATAAACAATCGCACGAAGAATTGGTGAGCTGTTGGTAAAAAAAATTCGAATATAGATTGGTTGCTTTAAACCGTGTGTGTCTTCGAATTTTTATGTATTGGCCGGCTACGCAGCATACAATGATCGCCTGAGGTAAAAATTTCGAATGCTTCAGCTATAGTAAGTATCAAAAAATTATTAAACACCCCACGATTGAAATGTTTTCGGTTTATTTGTTTTGAAAACTTCTTAAATTTATCCGTAATAATATTTTGATTGCTTACAATTTTTCTTTTCTTTTTATCAGACATTTTGTGACCCACACTCATAAAAAATTTTAGCTATGCATAAAACAAATCAATCATCATCACGAAGAAATTTCATTAAACATTTAACAGGTACTACACTCGCACTTGGCGCTGGCCCGCTGGCAGCTATTGCAGCCGAAGAAAAAATTGAAGAACGCATTATTCATTATCAAAAAAATGTTTCGTCAAATGACAATATTAATGTAGCAGTAATTGGAATGGGGATCATGGGTAATAATAATATAAATACCGCTTTGAAAGTTCCTGGTGTGCAACTGGTAGCTGCATGCGACTTGTACACCGGCAGGTTGGACCGTGCCAAAGAGCTATTTGGCAATGATCTTTTTGTTACAAATGACTACCGAAAAATTCTTGACCGTAAAGATATAGATGCGGTGATAATTGCCCCCGGTGATCATTATCACGCCAGGATTACGAAGGACGCTTTAAAAAAAGGAAAGCATGTATATTGTGAAAAGCCCATGGTACATTATATAGATGAGGGGCTTGGTGTAATAGCAGCACAAAAAGCAAGTAACAAAGTTTTACAAGTAGGCAGTCAGCGTGTAAGCAGTGTTGTTTATGCGAAGGCGCGGGAATTATATAAATCAGGCGAAATAGGAAAGCTCAATATGATAAACGCAATTTACGACAGGCAGGATGCTTTGGGCGCATGGGAATATACAATGCCCACTGACGGATCACCTCAAACTGTTGATTGGGACAGGTATATCTCCGGCATGCCTAAAATACCATACGACCCCAAAAAATTTTTCTGGTGGCGTAATTACCGCGAGTTCGGTACTGGCGTAGCTGGTGATCTTTTTGTTCATCTTCTATCCGGCACGCATGTTATCACTGGTTCTAAAGGTCCTTCTACTATTTTTGCTTCAGGCCAACTGTGTTATTGGAAGGATGGTCGCAATGTACCTGATGTGATGACAGCCATTATGCAATATCCGGAAACACCGGAGCATCCGCCCTTTCAATTAACGCTACAGGTAAATTTTGTAAGTGGCACTGGCGGCTCAGAAGTAATTCGTTTTGTAGGGGATGAAGGAACGATTGATATTAACGGAGAGGGACTTACTGTTCACCATAGTATAATGGCGGAAGCCCCGGGTATCGGTGGCTGGGATTCTTTAACGACTTATCCGAAAGCGATGCAGGAAACCCTGGTACAACAATACAATCAAAAATATACGGCTAACCAGAAAAAAAGACCAAAAAAACCTGACATCATTTATAAGCAACCTGACGGCTATGATGAACACCTGGAACATCACGCTAATTTTTTTGAAAGTGTAAGAACTGGAAAGCCGGTTATTGAAGATGCAGTATTTGGCTTTAGGGCCGCCGCTCCTGCACTGGCTTGTAATGAAAGTTATTTTAAAAAGAAAATAATTAGTTGGGACCCTGAGAATATGAAGGTGAAAGCATAACAATACAACAAATTGTTTTTTGAATAACTAAAACCATAATGGATCAAATAAAAATTGCTACAGCTCAATTTGAGCACAAAAGCGGTGATAAGACTTATAATTTGCAAATGATAGAGGCACTGTGTAAAAAAGCCGTGGAGCAGGGTGCATCTGCCGTTGCCTTTCATGAATGCAGCATTACAGGTTATTCATTTGCCCGTCATCTTTCAAAAGAAGAACTGCTTGAGGTAGCGGAACACATTCCTGGTGGTAAAAGTATTCACATACTTACAGAGATAGCTGCAAGGCTTGATATAGCAATTTTGGCAGGGCTATTTGAAAAAGATAAAGAAGATAATATTTACAAAGCTTATGTGTGTGTTGATAAAAACGGGCTAGTAGCGAAACATCGCAAACTGCATCCTTTTATTCATCCTTCTATAATTCCCGGCGACGGATACACGATATTTAATTTAAATGGTTGGAAATGCGGCATTCTCATTTGCTATGATAATAATATCGTTGAAAATGTAAGAGCTACCAGCCTGTTGGGTGCAGATATTATTTTTATGCCTCACGTAACTATGTGTACGCCTTCTCCAAGGCCGGGTGCAGGTTTCGTAGATCCTTCATTATGGAAAAATAAAGAAAGCGATCCTACTTCGCTCCGTCTTGAATTTGATGGAATGAAAGGCCGCGCCTGGCTGATGAAGTGGCTTCCTTCGAGGGCTTATGATAATGCATTGTACGCCGTTTTTTCCAATGCAATTGGTATGGATGACGATCAACTTAAGAATGGTTGTTCTATGATTATCGATCCTTTTGGAGATATTATTGCGGAATGCAGAACGTTGGGAAATGATGTGGTAACTGCAACCTTTGACAAAGAAAAATTGACTAATGCAGGAGGCCACCGGTATAAAAATGCAAGGAGACCGGAACTTTATGCGAAGATCATCGGGGTGCCTCATGCAGCGGAGCAGAAAGTTGCATGGCTTGAGAAAACGGAAGAGCACGTATAAAATTTTATTAAATAATTTATCGACATCATACTAGTGTCATGTCAACTTAATAATGTCGTATAATTGTTATAGCTTTACCAAC
>JBDTMP010000273.1:0-7685 GCA_039934215.1 Ginsengibacter sp. | reverse complement strand
ATAATTATTTCATCAAAATTTTTCCCGGATATTTTTCCTATTTCGCGAATATCATCATCTCTCCGGTCGCCTGTTCCGCTAATGATACCAACTTTGTATGTACCATCCAGCCTGTTTACAAAATCACATAAAAGATTCAATCCCGCTGGATTATGAGCAAAGTCCGCCAGAAATCTAAAGTTTTTAAACTCAAAAAGATTGAGCCTGCCCGGTGTTTGCGACACTGAAGGAATAAAAGTATGCAGCGCCTGGCGTATGTCTTCGACCTTTATATTTCTGAAAAGGTAGCATGCAAGTATTGATGGCAGGGTATTCATAATATTATGAGTAGCCTTACCGCCAAAAGTTATAGGAATCTCAGAAACTTTTTCCACGCGTATTTTCCAGTTTCCCTTGAGTATTGTGACATACTCGTTTTCATACACCGCTGCAAGTCCACCCTTGTTGCAATGCTGCCTGATACGTTTGTTATTTTCATCCATACTGAACAAGGCGATATTGCAATCCAAATCCTTTTTCATTGCATAGACAAGATCATCATCAGCATTTAATATTGCAAAACCGTTCCGAAAAACGGTTTCCGGTAAAACCTGTTTTACTTTAGCCATTTGCTCAAGTGTTTCAATGCCGCCAAGGCCCATGTGATCGGCAGTTACATTGGTAACAATAGCGATATTACAATTTCTAAAAGCAAGGCCATTTCTTAAAATGCCGCCTCTTGCGCATTCGAGCACAGCAAAGTCTACCGTTGGATCTTTTAAAACAAATTCAGCGCTTTTCGGCCCTGTACAATCTCCTTTCATCATTAACTGATTTTGTATATAAACACCATCGGAAGTAGTAAAACCAACTTTGTATCCGGCGGCTTTACAAATATGCGCCGTAAGCCTGCTGGTCGTAGTTTTGCCATTGGTACCTGTAATGGCGATAATAGGAATTCTGCCATCCGCTCCTTTTGGATAAAGCATTTCAATAACAGGTTCTGCAGCGTTTCTCGCAATTCCTGAAGATGGCTCAACATGCATTCGAAAGCCGGGAGCCGCATTTACTTCGAGAACTGCACCACCATTTTCGGCAAGCGGCTTTTTTAGATCGGGTGCCATTATATCAATACCACAAATATCAAGTCCTATAATTTTTGCGATACGTTCTGCTAAAAAAATATTTACAGGATGCACTTCATCCGTTACATCTGTAGAAGTACCGCCTGTGGATAAATTTGCAGTGGGCTTTACCAACACCAATTCATCTTTTGCGGGAACCGTTTCTAAACTATAGCCCTTTTCATCCAGTATCTTTTGAGTAAAGCCATCAATTTTTATTTGGGTTAAAACTTTTTCATGACCATATCCGCGTCTTGGGTCTTTGTTAGTTTCTTCAATTAACCATTGAATATTGTGCTGGCCATCGCCTCTAACGGAAGCGGGCGTACGCAATGCTGCACAGATGAATTTAAAATTGATTACCAAAATCCTGAAGTCAAATCCCGGTATATATTTTTCACAGATAACAGTACGCCCATAATTTCTTGCTGCTTCCAGCGCTTTTTCCGCTTGTTCAAAAGTGGTAATATTTGTTGTAGCTCCTTTGCCGTGATTTCCATCAATCGGTTTAATTACAAATGGATAACCTACCGCGTCAACAGCACGCTGAACAGTTTCATCGCTGTAAAGAATGATTCCTTTTGGTACGGGCACCTGTGCCGCGCCAAGCAGATTTTTTGTTTCTTCTTTATCACCGGCGATATCGACAGCAATACTGGAAGTAGTGCCCGCAATGGTGGCTCTTATTCTTTGCTGATGTATTCCATATCCGAGTTGTACAAGACTTTGTTTATTTAGCCTGATGTATGGAATTCCTCTTTTAACAGCTTCTTCAACAATACTTCCTGTAGACGGCCCCAATCTTGTGTTCTCCCTTATTTCCCGCATTTGTTGCACATCTTCTTCCAGGGTATAAGCAGAATTGTCAATTAAAGATTGCACAAGTCTGAATGCCGACTTCGCTGCAAATACTCCTACCTCCTCTTCCATGTAGTCAAATACTACAAAGTATTCTCCGTGCCTGCCAGTTGTTCTTGTGCGGCCAAAACCCATATCCATCCCGGCGAGTGTTTGCAGTTCCAGTGCTACATGCTCAATCACATGTCCCATCCACGTTCCTTCCTCTATCCGTGATAAAAATCCGCCAGGTACTCCTTCACTGCATCTATGTTCGTAAAGACCAGGTAATATTTTTTCGAGGTTTTCTTTAAACCCATCAATTTTATTGGTGGGCAGGTCTTCCATTTCTTCAAGATCAATCTTCATTTGAATGAGCTTGGGGCGGCGAATGCTCCAGTAATTAGGCCCGCGAAGTACTTTAATTTCAACAATTTTCATAAATGAAAAGGTGGTTATTTTTTTTGATAAATTGGTTCTAACACCAAATTGTAAGTTATGTAAAATTAGTTTTCAAAAAAAAATACAACTACCGATGCACAATGTGTTTATTTCAATTCCGTTATTTTTGTAAATAGTATTTATTTTGACATTGTTTGTAAAAGAATATTAATTAGAATAAAGAAGAGACAATGTTTTTATCAAAATTGAATGCATGCAAAATCCGTTGGGGAAACTTTTTGCCATAGGTGGTGCTGAAGACAAAGGCGTAGACCTGGAGAAAGGAGAAATGGTTCGTAACAATCTTAATTTTTTTGAGCTGGGGATTCTTCGCCGCATAGTTGAGGAAGCCGGCGGCCCCGAGATAAGAATAGAAGTAATAACTACTGCTTCTATGATACCTAACGAAGTCGGTGAAAATTACCTGAATGCTTTTGGAAAAATCGGTTGTACAAATATTGATTTAATCCCTATTCGCAATCGCTCCGATGCGATGGAACATGATTATATTGAACGCATAAAAAACTGCAACGTCGTTATGTTCAGCGGCGGTAACCAGTTAAGACTTTCCGCAACTTTCGGAGGAACTGAATTACTTGACATTACTTTAAAGCGTTATCACGAAGAAAAAGATTTTATTGTTGCGGGAACCTCTGCCGGGGCTATGGCCATGAGTAATACAATGATCTACGAAGGCAATGCGACTACCGCGCATCTGAAGGGTGAAGTAAAAATTACTACCGGCCTCGGTTTCATGGATGATGTGATTTTTGACAGTCATTTTGAAAAGCGGGGAAGGTTTGGAAGGCTGGCGCAGGCGATTGCCAGCAATCCATCTGCAATAGGAATAGGGCTCGGTGAAGATACCGGAATGCTAATAACCGAAGCCAATAAAATGGAAGCAATCGGCAGCGGTCTTGTTATGATAATAGACGGGCACGATATAAGGCACAGTAACATCGCTGATATTCCTTATGGAAATCCCATCAGCGTTGAAAATATTAAAGTCCATTTTTGCGAGAAAGGAAACGGATATTTACTCAAGGAAAGATTATTTATCCCTAACATTGAAGAGTATAACAGGCAGGAAATTCATGAGCCTGAACAGCTAAAAAGGGCGGTCTAATATTCAGTATTTACGTAACCTTTAGCAGGTAATAATTTTTCTTTCCCTTCTGAATAAGCAAATATTTATCATTAAGGAATTCATAACTCTTTATTCCATCGTCAGCGGCGGTTACCTTTTCCTTGTTAATAAAAACACCCCCGCCGGAAATCATTTTTCTTGCCTCTCCTTTGCTGGAAAATATTTTTGAATATGCCAGTAAAGATGGCAGATCGGCGTGTTCTTCAAAATCGCTTTTTTTCATTTCAATAGTTGGAACCCCTTCCATAACCTGCAGCAATTGTTCTTCGCTTAATTCCTTCAGCGTTTGTGCCGTATCGTTACTAAATAAAATAGAGGATGCTTTTACCGCGAATTCATAATCAGTTTTCGAATGCACAAAACACGTAAGTTTCTCAGCCAGTTTCTTCTGAAGAATTCTCTGATGCTCATTCCCTGTGTGTTGCGTCACCAATTCCCCGATTTCATTTTCAGTTAAAAAAGTAAATATTTTTAAGAACCGTTCTGCATCTGCATCGGCGGTATTGAGCCAAAACTGGTAGAAGCTGTATGGAGATGTTTTGGTAGCATCAAGCCATATATTTCCTTTTTCACTTTTGCCAAATTTATTTCCATCAGCTTTTGTAAGCAGCGGGCAGGTAAACGCGAAAGCCTCACCACCGCATTTTCGCCTAATCAGTTCTGTACCTGTTACTATATTTCCCCATTGATCGCTACCACCAAATTGGAGCTTGCAATTCTTATTTTGATACAGCCAGTAAAAATCATAACCCTGCACCAACTGGTAAGTGAATTCTGTAAAGCTCATACCACTTTCAGATTCCAGTCTCTTGCGCACGCTATCTTTCGCCATCATATAATTTATGGAGATATGCTTACCTGTATCCCTTATAAAATCCAAAAACGAAATTCCTTTAAACCAATCGTAGTTATTTACCATTTCAGCGGCATTGGGCCTGCTCTCATTAAAATCAAGAAACCCGGCAAGTTGCTTCCTTACAGCTTCCTGGTTATATGTCAATACCTCTATGCTTAAAAGATTGCGCTCTTCACTTTTCCCTGAGGGATCACCCACCATGCCTGTCGCGCCGCCAACCAAAGCAATTGGTTTATGCCCATAATTTTGCAGATGAACCATCAGGATTATCGGTATGAGACTTCCGATGTGAAGACTGTCCGAGGTTGGATCAAAACCGACATAAGCCGTTGTAGATTCTTTGCAAAGCTGCTCCGCTGTTCCAGGGATAATGTCCTGCACCAGCCCACGCCATTTTAATTCAGCTATTACGTCTTCCATATAATTTTTCACATTGAAGCAACTGTGGTTTAAATAAATGCTTCAAAAATAGTCCACAAAGCTAAATAACCCTCGAAGGATTTATTTAAATTGCACCACGATATTAAAACTCTTTCTCCCGAAAGCTTAATAAACTGTTTATTGAATTGAAATCTACTCTTTTAGTGCTAAGAATGTAACTGGAAATTTCAAGCGTAAATGCTGAATCGACACAATGACGTATTGATAAAGATTTGCTTAATTTTATTACGGCCCTGCTATTCCATTAAATACAATATATGTAAATAAGAATCGTTTTAAATACCCGGAAAATACACTGAATCTATCTCTAAACTGACTTTTCTTCCTTATGAGAATTTCTCACATTATAAAAATCATTACCCTGGCACTATTCCCATGCCTGGGATTTTCGCAATTCCGAAAATATTCCAATGAATTTCTGAATATCGGTGCAGGGGCGCGGGGATTGGGTATGGGCGCCGCCACCGCTGCTTCCGTTTCTGATGGAACAGCGGGATACTGGAATCCGGCCGCCTTAACAGGCGTTCAGGATAATCCTACCATTAATTTCATGCACGCCAGCTATTTTGACAATATTGGTAAGTACGATTATGGCAGCCTGGCTATTCCTGTAAGCGATAATAGAAGAACATTGGGGCTTTCCATTTTAAGGTTTGCAGTAGATGATATTCCTAATACACTTTTTCTTGTTGAACCAGATGGCAGTATCAATTATGGGAATATCACAACTTTCTCTTCAGCAGATTATGCTCTCTTACTATCTTTTGCTCAAAAAATTAAAGACGAGGAAGACATAAAAATGAGCTTTGGCGGAAACGCGAAGATCATCTACAGGAAAGTGGGGCACTTTGCCTCAGCATGGGGTTTTGGTTTTGACGCAGGTTTTAAATTACAAAAAAATAATTGGAGCCTTGGTATAGTAGCCAAGGATCTTACTACCACCTTCAATGCATGGTCATTTACTTTTAGTGAAAAAGAAAAAGAGGTTCTTTATCTTACTAAAAATGACATACCCGTAAAATCAACCGAGCTTACTGCCCCCCGGCTTACCATCGGAAACTCTTATAATTTTAAGCTTGGCTCATCAGTAAATATTCTGGCTGAAGCAGACCTTGACTTCACTTTTGACGGACAAAGGAATACGGTAATAAGTGGCGATCCTGTAAGCGTTGACCCACATGCAGGCATTGAAGCGTCGATAAAAGATGTCTTTTTTGTGAGAGCAGGTATCTATAATTTTCAGAAAGCGCTTGCAGACGGGGATACAACAAATCAAAAGAAAGTATGGATCTACCAGCCAAGCCTGGGTGCAGGTTTTAAAATCAAAAATGTCAGTATAGATTATGCTTTTTCCAATCTTGCTAATCAATCTAATCCATTATACACGCATATTTTCTCTTTAAGACTTGATCTTAGCAAAAGAGAAAAATATTAAGGTTCAAATAACAACAATGAAAAAATTATTAATACTTTCTTTCATTTTCATATCGGCAGCAGGATTTTCACAGCCCTATACTAACAGTTGGATTGATTACAATAAAACGTATTACAAGTTTTATGTAGGCAAAGATGGATTATACCGTATTCCCCAATCTGTTTTAAATGGAATCTCACTAGGAAATATACCAGCCGAGCAATTTCAATTATGGAGAAACGGCCAGGAAATACCATTATATACAACAGCGGCTACGGGCCCGTTAGGAGCATCAGGCTATATAGAATTTTATGGAGTTATGAATGATGGGAAAGCTGATACAAAACTTTATCGCGATCCCGATTACCAACTCTCAGACCATTACAGTTTACAGACTGATACATCATCTTATTTTTTAACGGTAAATCCATTAGGAAACAGCCTGAGGTTTACGAACGCAGCCAACAACGTTGCAGGCAACACACTGCCTGCGGAACCTTATTTTATGAATACCCGCGGAAACTATTATAAAAATCAAATTAATGTAGGCTATGGTTTACCACTGGGAAGTTATGTTTACTCATCTTCTTATGATATTGGAGAAGGATGGACCACCAATGATATCTTTCCAGGCTATGGTTTATCTGCAGGCTTTGACAGCCTTAATATTTATCCCGGCGGGCCAAATGTTTCTTTCAGTTTTGGCACATCAGGTAATGCATTAAACGGGCGAAACATCAGGATAAAGTTTTTTAATACGGTAATAGATGATGAGCCTATGCCCTATTTTACTTATATAAAAAAAACGATCAATAATATCCCCAGCAGCTACCTGCTTAGCCCGGTTTTTTTAGTAATTACCTTTGAAGATATTTCTCCGGTTACTACTGACAGAATCGTAGTTTCTTTTGTTGAATTAACTTATGCCAGTAAATTTAATTTTAATAATAAAAACATTTTTTCTTTTCAACTACCCGCAACTGCTACCGGAAACTATCTTGTAATAGATAACTTTAATTATGGGTCAACTGCACCTGTTTTGCTTGACGTATCGTCCAACCAAAGATATACCGGCGATGTAACTTCTACACCGGGCAAAGTGAAATTTGCGTTGCCCCCTTCATCCATTGCACAAAGAAAATTTGTATTAATAAGTGAAGATCCAACACAGGTAAATACAATAAACACTTTATCTGCAAGAAACTTTACGAATTTTAGCGTGGCTGCAAACCAGGGGAATTATCTTATCATCAGCCACCCCGTATTATTTGATAACGGATCTGGAGTAAATAATGTAGATCTGTATAAACAATATAGAAGTTCTGCTGTGGGTGGTGGATTCAATGTGAAGATTTATAACAGTGATGAACTTATAGACCAGTTTGCTTATGGTATTAAGAAACATCCGGCAGGAATAAAAGATTTTATACAGTTTGCAAAAAATAC
>JBDTMP010000272.1:0-1772 GCA_039934215.1 Ginsengibacter sp. | reverse complement strand
GCAGTATTCAAAAACTTAGCAAGTTTCGGGTAGGAATCAGGATTATTCGCATATACTTTTGCGTAATCAAAATTAAAATATAAACACATGACAGTGCAGGATAGAACCAACTTTAGCCGTATTGAAGAAGCCATTAGTTATATAAATAAAAATTTTAAAAACCAGCCCGGCCTCGAAGAAATAGCCGAAAAAATACATCTTAGCCCTTTTCATTTTCAACGTCTTTTTACTGAATGGGCAGGAGTAAGCCCAAAAAAATTTCTGCAATACATAAGTGTTGAACATGCTAAAGATATTTTAAAAGATAAGCAAGCAACATTATTTGACGCAGCTTGTGATACCGGGCTTTCGGGCACAAGCCGCTTACATGACCTATTCATAAAAATTGAAGGAATGACTCCTGGAGAATTTAAAAACGGAGGTGAAGATCTTTCCATTAATTATAGTTATGCCGAAAGCCCGTTTGGGGAGATCCTCGTTGCGGCAACATCAAAAGGGATTTGCTATATGGCTTTTGCAGATGATGAAACAGAATCTTTAAATACGCTTCGAAAAAAATTTCCCAATGCAAAACTGAGGCAAATGGTTGACCTTATTCAACAAAATGCATTGTACATTTTCACGCACGACTGGAGTAAGCTCAATGAAATAAAACTACACCTGAAAGGAACGGATTTTCAACTCAAGGTGTGGGAAGCATTATTAAAAATTCCGATGGGGCGATTATCTACTTATGGGAATATTGCGCACAAAATTGAAAAGCCAAATGCATCAAGGGCTGTAGGTTCTGCCGTTGGAGATAATCCTGTTGCATTCCTGATTCCTTGTCACCGGGTAATTCAATCAACAGGAACATTCGGACAATATCATTGGGGAAGCACCCGTAAAACTGCAATGATTGGTTGGGAGGCAGCTAAGGCACAAGTGCCATAATAACTTCGCAAGTTTGCCTGACTCCTGCCAGGTTGCAGGCAGCCTAAAACTTTGTATTGCTCACGTTTACACTTCAAAAAATAATAGGATGAAACAATTTAAAATCGTTCCTCTTTCAGAGGAATATGCCGGAAAAATTCGTGAAACCAATAAAGATGACTTTGGCCATGATGTAGTTGAGCAAATTGCTACAGGCCATGGCCCTTGCCGTGTTTCTTTAAAACCTTTTATACCCGGCGTGGATGTAAGGCTATTGTTTAGCCACAGCCCTTTTAATCTTGATAATGCTTTTAACCAGCCCGGGCCAATTTTTATTCAAAAGAAAAAAGTTGAGGCCTATAAAGATATTTATCATTTTCCGCCGGAAATTAAGGCAGACAAAGTGCATTTTCATTTAACATTGATTGGTTACAACAACGAACAGCAAATGATTTTTACAAAGTTGGTTGGCGATGATGACGTGGATATTTTAATCTCCGAAATATTTGAACAGCATCCTGAAGTTGAATATCTGCACGCAAGAAGCGCGGAGGCCTGTTGCTATATCTGTAAAATTGAAAGAGTGTAAGTTAATGGTCTGGTTGAGCGCAAAGCATATAGCATCTGAGACACAAGAACATACTAATTTACCTTTCTATACGTTGAATTAAAAAACAATGTAGATGAAAAATAATACGCTTAGAATTGTCGTAGTGCTCGCGCTATCTGCGTTCCTTTTATGGCTTTAGTTAAGTCTCTTCGATAGAATCGTTATCCGGTAAAGATCGGTCAACGGGAAGTTTTTGTTTTTTTGAAAGCCAGTTGATATACCAAAATGTAAGAATGGGTAAAGCAAATAC
>JBDTMP010000271.1:0-5763 GCA_039934215.1 Ginsengibacter sp. | reverse complement strand
AACCTTAAAATGATCTATCACCTGCTTCGCGAAAGAAAATATACAATTGAAGGCGCCAAAGAATTTTTAAAAAATAACAAAGCCGCCGGCGAAAAACATCAAATGATCGAATCGTTACAAAAAATAAAATTCTTTTTATTAGAATTAAAGAACAATTTATAACCCGTGCTATGAAACAATTTTTTTCAGCGATCTTCTTTTTATTGGTTTTTAGTTTTGCCGGCAAAGCGCAACAATATGAATTTCTTACAGATTCTCTTCATCCGGCTGAAAAAATTTTAAAGGGCATAATTTCTAAAAGTGATCTTGAAAATAATCCCCCATACAATAAATGGTATGCCGAAAGCCAGCAAATATACCCGGTGCCAAATGAAGATGCCGTTAAGGGAATGCGCAAAAATAAAGACAATGTAACCATAGTAATATTCGGAGGTACCTGGTGTGAGGATACGCATTTCGTATTACCGAAGTTTTTCGAAATGCAGGAGGCGAGTGGCTTTCCGGAAAATCGCATTACATTGTATGCCGTTGACAGGAATAAAAAAACTACAGGCACCATAGCAGAAGATTATCACATAATAAATGTTCCAACCATAATTGTAATGAAAGATAATAAAGAAGTTGGCCGTGTAGTGGAATATGGAAAAACGGGGAAATGGGACAAAGAGTTTGCAGATATTTTTAGTGAGTGACCCTGACTTCTAAAGCGGAACTAAGATCAAATCTTTTTTCTTCTGTAGGTAAAATTAAGAAAGAATAGCTGCTAACCAACCAACTTTACCGAAGCAGCACTTGAAGGTTTTATTTCATGTTGTTCCTGCATTTTTTTTATTTCCAGATTAATTTGTTCCTTTAACTTGTTGAGCTCATCTGTACTCATTGGAATTTTTGTAAAATAAATTACTACAATTACTGCACTGTCATTATTTATTTCCTGCAAATAGACAGAATAAGAATCAATGTTTTCTTTTCTACCGGCGAGAATGTCTTCAATTTCTTTAATTGCCGTTTGAAGATCAGCCGAAGAAGTATGGGAGGAAAGTAAAGTTTTTATTTCATTCCTGATTACATCACGCATTGTCCAGTTATCAACTATGCTATCAACCATTTGTTTATTGGGCACTGTAACCATTGATTTTTCCGAAGTGCGCAGCCTGGTGCTTCTTAAACCAATACGCTCAACGGTTCCGGAATAATTATTCACTTTTACAGAGTCACCGGTTTTAAATGGCTTATCAAAAAATATAATAAAAGAAGCGATTAAATTTTCAAGGCTTTCCCTGGCCGACAAAGCCAAAGCGGCGCCAACAATACTTAAGCCCGTAAAGAGATTACTTATATTAAACCCCAGTGAAAATTTTATCATAAAAAGTATTCCAATAATAATAATGATAACTCTTATGAGATCCTTAAAAAAAAACAATAGCTGGTGCTCACCGGGAGTATCCGTTTCTCCGGCTTTGTGTTTTATAATTAATACCAAAAGATCCATGAACCGGATTATAAGATTTACAAAGCAGATAATTATTATTGCGGATGCTATACTTTCAAAAATATGTTGACCCGAAATCTTATGGTATGAAAACATTAATGCCTTAGGATAATTGAGGCGATCAATTGAAAAAATAGTTATGAGAACAAATAAAATTTTTTCTAAAGGCTCTACAATAACGCTGTCGAATTTTATTTTACCAAGTGAGCCAGTTTGCTTTTTCATGGATTTCAGAATCAAAGCTGATGCGTACTTTGAAATGATTCTTTTCAAAAAAAATGCAATAAGGATTGTAATGATTACAAGAATATAGCTTCCTATACTGTTGTCAAAATAAACCTGGTCAAGAAAATTCATACTGCAATTTAGAATATGCCTGCGATCTATAGAAGAGAATAAATTTCCAATCGCTGGTCTTTAAGAATGTAAATCCGGTGATTACTTACTTTAAGAGAACTATTATTTTGGAGAGCCGCCGGTAAAATATATTTCTTAACCTCAGGCAATGGCGGCGCATAGCGGTACAAGTTAGTCTTATCGAAACCGTAAATGAATTTATCAATCACGGCTAAGTCTGCCCAATTGAGAAATGGCAGCCTGCTTTTAAAGCTCCCGTAATAATCAAAAATGTACAATCCTTTTTCAGGATCGTAGAGATAAACAAACCCTCCGTCGTCAATTATTTTTTGAGGAGTAGGAACAGAATCAAACAGCAACCGAAAATCTACGGATTCAAATATTTTATTGCCGGTATCATCAATTTTTTTTAGTTTATTTTCCTGCTCATCATAAAGCCAGATATTATTATCATACGAGGTAGTAACTGCTTTTACTTGGAAAATATTTTGCTGCCTCAGGTTTATATTGGTTAATACATTCAAATATTTATCGAGTAAAACTATAGTTGAATAATTCTGATAAAAGAGGATCGCTTTCCAGGGATTTTGAGCTTCTACGTAGCTAAGCTTTCCATATTTTGTTACCTGGTTAAATACACCTATTGAATCACCTTTTTCATTGTATTTTTTTAATTGATTATCTGTATTGATAATGTAAAGCTCACCAAGGTTGTCAACTGTAAAAGAAGAAATAGGGTATTCTATTTTTTTTAAAAAACGAAAAAGAGAATCATCCTGCGCATAGGTTATGCCTGAAAAAATAATAATGAAGCTCGCCAGGAAAAATCTTACATATTTTTTTAAGGCGTTTTTCATATTTTATAATATTTCAATTCCAGGTTATCCACATCAAAAACAGCGAAGCTGTTGTACTTTATCCAGTCACCAAGATTTATATACCGGCTGTTATCTTTCAATTTAAAATCCAATGGCAAGTGCCTGTGGCCAAAAATAAAATAATCAAAATGTTGTTTCTCCAGCATTTGTTTTGCAAAAATAATCAGCCATTCTTTTTCTTCGCCCAGGAAATGTTCATCGGTCATACCAGTTGCCGCCCTGCTTTTGCGGCTCATATAATTTGCCAACCCGATTCCTGCACCAGGATGTAATATTCCAAAAAGCCATTGAGAAAATTTATTTCTGAAAACTTTTTTAATGAATTTGTAACGATGATCGCCCGGGCCTAAACCATCGCCGTGGCCAATAAAAAATTTTTTATTATTGAATTCAAATTCTGCGGGCTCACTAAAAACTTGGATGCCGAGTTCCTCTTCAAAATATCCATTCATCCACATATCGTGATTTCCTACAAAAAAATTAATTATAATGCCGCTGTCACTGATTTCTGCAAGCTTGCCCAGTATTCTCACATAACCTTTTGGCACCACCTTTTTGTATTCGTACCAAAAGTCGAAAAGATCGCCAAGAATAAAAATATAGGAAGCGTCTGCTTTTATTTCATCCAAAAATTTTACTATTTTTTTTTCTCTTACAAGGCTGGTCGCATGATCCGGTGCACCGAGGTGAAAATCAGAAAGAAAATATATTTTTTTACCGGGAGAAATTTGCATGAGTTATAAAAGCAATGTAAAAATTTAATCACCAATTTTATTTTTTTTGACTATTATTCAATTGCCACAGCGATATTATATTTCTTTAAAAAAAGTTATTCGTTAATTACCTTATCAATCAAAAATAAATATACTTCTTTAGGACCATGAACACCGACTACAAGCGTTTTTTCAATGTCGGCCGTACGGCTGGGCCCTGCAGCGAATGTTATAAAGGAAGGAATGTTCTCACCATATTTAGCCTTCAATAGTTTAAGCGCATCTCTTGTATCATACACAAGCTGATCGATATATGCGATGCAGATATGAACAGGAGCATAAGCGCTCACTGTTCGCCCGCTTTGCTGTGCAGAGCTCATAACAATAGCGCCGGTACGGGCGATAAGAAATTCGCAGCCTGTAACTGAAGCGTCACAATCGGTCAGCGATATGCCGCTATCGAAAACACCTTTCCCACTAAATTTTTTCAGTAATTCGGTCTCTGTGCAATAAAGATTTTTCCAACCCTTTGCAGCCGCAAGTTTCATAAGCTGCAGCTTCATATCGGTTTCATTTACACAGAATGCAAAATTGCCCAGCAACTTTGTAAACTCTTCAGCAAAAAGAAATTCAAGGGCATCGCTTTGCGGCTGAAAAACGGAATTAGTCCCTTCACTTTTAGGAAAAGGTAAAGGCACCGGATTGCTCAGTGCCTCTCTTATTTTCTTTAAAATTTTTTCTTTTGAAGATGAAACCTTCATTATTTATTTTGTACGTTAGTATCTACCACTATGCTTTCCATTGGCGGGTCAATTACAGCCTCTTTAGGATTGTCTACAAAATCCAGCGCTTTCTTTTCTTCGTAAGGGCGTTTACCTATCAGCGCCTCAACATCACTTTGAAAGAGCACTTCCCTCTTCAATAATTCTTTCGCGACAATTTCAACTTCATTTTTCTTCTCGTTGAGTAATGCCTTGGTTCTTTCAAACGCCTGGTCAATTAATTTCCTTACTTCCTCATCAATCATTTTACCCGTTTCTTCACTAAATGGTTTTGTAAAAGTATTTTCCTGCTGCGGATCATGATAACTTACGTTTCCCACCTTTTCATTCATTCCATAAACAGTTACCATTGCATAGGCCATTTTAGTAATCTGCAGGAGGTCATTACTGGCACCGGTTGATATTTTTCCGAAGAAAATAGTTTCCGCGGCTCGTCCGCCCAGCGTCATGCAAATTTGGTCGAGTAACTGATCGGTATTGTATAAATATTGTTCTTTAGGTGTGTATTGTGCGTATCCTAAAGCCGCTGTACCTCTTGGAACTATTGTAACTTTAAGTAACGGATAGGCATGCTCGAGGAACCAGCCACAGATAGCATGTCCTGCTTCATGATATGCAATGATTTCTTTTTCTTCAGGCAAAATAATTTTATTCTTTTTTTCCAGTCCTCCAATGACCCTATCAATAGCATCCTGAAAGTCACTCATATCCACGGCATCCTTATTCTTTCGGGCCGCTATCAAAGCAGCTTCGTTACATACATTGGCGATATCGGCTCCCGCAAAACCGGGTGTTTGCTCCGCAAGTTTATGGACATCGAGGGTCTGAGAAATTTTTATTGGTAATAAGTGTACTTTAAAAATCGCTTCACGGCCTACGAGATCAGGTCGGTCAATCGTTATTTGCCTGTCAAATCTTCCGGGACGCAGTAATGCATTATCCAGCACATCAGGCCTGTTGGTTGCAGCAAGAATTATAATACCAAGATCGGTACCAAAGCCGTCCATTTCAACCAGCAATTGATTGAGAGTATTCTCTCTTTCATCATTGCTCATCATCATATTTTTTCCTCTTGCACGACCTATCGCATCTATTTCATCAATAAAAATTATACACGGCGCTTTTTCTCTCGCCTGCTTAAATAAGTCCCTTACACG
Source organism: Ginsengibacter sp. (assembly GCA_039934215.1). Classification (GTDB taxonomy): domain Bacteria; phylum Bacteroidota; class Bacteroidia; order Chitinophagales; family Chitinophagaceae; genus Ginsengibacter. The sequence goes on along the minus strand of JBDTMP010000271.1, from coordinate 384 downwards.
GCTTGCACCCACGCCCACAAACATTTCAACAAAGTCACTTCCACTAAGGCTAAAAAAAGGCACCTGCGCTTCACCAGCCATCGCTTTAGCCAGTAAGGTTTTACCGGTACCGGGGGGCCCTATCAATAAAGCGCCTTTAGGAATTTTGCCACCGAGCGCAGTATATTTTTTTGGAGTTTTAAGGAAATCAACAATTTCCATTACCTCGACTTTGGCCTCATCAAGGCCTGCGACGTCACCGAAATTAATATTAACCCTCGCGCCTTTATCGAAGAGTGTTGCCTTAGATTTACCAATATTAAAAATACCACCGGGTCCTCCACCTCCACCCCCTGCGCCCACTTTGCGCATCATCATTATAAATAATAATCCAATCAATAATAT
>JBDTMP010000270.1:0-3355 GCA_039934215.1 Ginsengibacter sp. | reverse complement strand
TATCATATCTTTCTTTTTTTTCAAAAATAAAATCTTTCATTTCAGGCGCCGCAATTCCATTTTCAATTATTACGTTTTCGTTTGTAATTATCCTTGCTTCATCCCACAAATTTTTATCAATAAAAGATTGCAGGGTTTTTGCACCACCTTCCACCAACAAACTCTGAATATTCATTTCAAAAAGGGAATGAATTAACTCCTCAATAAAATTTCCTTTTGCAAGTTTAATGTGAACAAGGTCACGTTCATTTGAATTTTTTATGAGATTGTAAACGATTGTTTTTGCATCGTTATTGAAAATTTTTAAAGTTGACGGCAATCGCAATTCTTTGTCAATAATAATTCTCACAGGATTTTTTCCATACCACAACCTCGCTGTTAACAGAGGGTCGTCTAGCAAAGCGGTATTAGTTCCAACTAAAATAGCAGATTCTTCACTACGCCATTTATGCACGAGCCGGTTGCTGTAGTCATTGCTTATTAAAATTCTTTTCGTGCCTGTGTTACTAATTTTTCCATTTAGGCTTTGCGCCCATTTTAATATTATATAAGGCCTGAACTTTTCATGGAACGTAAAAAAACGTTTATTAACATCCAAACATTCATTTTCCAAAACGCCCGTGATTACTTCAATACCGGCATCTTTTAATTTTTGAATTCCCTTGCCGGATACTTCTTTGAAAATATCCTCGCAGCCTATTATTACCTTAGGAATTTTATGTTTAGTAATCAAGTCAGTGCAAGGTGGGGTCTTGCCGAAATGGGAGCATGGCTCAAGTGACACGTACAATGTACTTTGGTTGATTAATACTTTATCTTCTTCTGATACACTATTAATACAATTCACTTCTGCATGTGCCTGTCCGTATTTTTGATGAGAGCCTTCGCCAATTATTCTATTCTCATAAACCAGCGTTGCGCCTACCATAGGATTTGGCGCAACGTTGCCTGCGCCTGCATTTGCCAATTGAAGGCACCTTGCCATATATTGTTCGTCTGTTGCCAATTCTTTTTTCTTAAAATTTATTGCTTCACAAAATAATTAAGTTTGTGGTAATGACAACCGCGCAATTTTATAATCATTTTTTTAAGGAGCTCAAAAGTATTTATGAAGAAAGGGAGGCTGCGAATATTGCGGACTGGGTATTTGACAATATAACTTACCTAAAGAAATGGGAGAGAAGAGAAAGTTCCAATAAATTAAGTAACGGGCATCTATTACAATTAAAACAAATTCTTAATGAGCTCTTGTCACATAAACCCGTTCAATATGTTTTGAATGAAGCGTGGTTTTATAAAAGGAAATTTTTTGTGAACGAAGCTGTGCTTATTCCACGACCGGAAACTGAGGAATTAGTAAGTTGGATTGTTAGTGATGTACAAAGCACGATGTGCGATGGAAGACATGAGGAACTCACAATTTTAGATGTTGGCACAGGCAGCGGATGTATCGCGATTTCAATAATAAAAGAATTACGGGAGTCTAATGTAACTGCCCTTGATGTGAGTGAAGAAGCCTTAATTATTGCAAAAAAAAATGCAGATAGCCTGGAGGCAAAAGTTGGGTTTATAAAAAATAATTTTCTTAATGAAGGTACCTGGCACCAACTCGGTGACTATGATATAATAGTAAGTAATCCCCCTTATATTCCCTGGAAGGAAAAAGAAATACTTTCAAAAAATGTAACAAAATTTGAACCTGATATTGCATTATTTGTTCCAAATGATGATCCCTTTATTTTCTACAACGTGATTGCAAGATTTGCCCTGGCACATTTAAAAATGCGAGGAAAAATCTTTGTAGAAATTCATGAAAATTATGCCGGTGAAGTACACAAAATTTTCACCGGTTATGATTTTAAAGTAGAAATAAAAAAAGATATTTATGGAAAGGAGAGAATGATAAAAGCTTGCCGGGAGTAATGATTAATTAAAAAATCTATTTGATAACTGAAAATATTCTACGTCTAATCCGAAATTATTTTACTCCACTCACAGATGCGGAGGTAGTAGCCCCAAGCTTTTTAGCGACTTGCATTACTCTTACAATATCGCCCCAGCTCACGAGCGAATCAGCATTAATAACTACAGCTGGCTTTATGCTATCGCCAATATGAAGTTGCCGTTGTAATGAAGATTCAAGAGAATCAAAATTTATTTTTTGTTGCCCAAGATAAATATCACGGTTCTTATCTATGCTTACAATTACACTTTGCTTCGCCTTGGTATCGCTTGAAGCACGTGGATTGTTCATTTTAATAACATTGGGATTGGCCAATGTTGAAATGATGAGAAAGAAGAACATAAGAATGAACAAAATATCATTCAGAGGCCCCGTATCCAGTTCGGTCTCATCATTCTTAAATCGTCTTCTTATGCTCATGATAAAAATTAAATGCTATCTAAAAATTACTGATCCCCTTAGTGTGTAGGCTCCTGCAAAATGTCGGTAAATTCTGCACTCGCAATTTCCATTTTATTTTCAATCCTGTTTATTTGCGCTACGAGATAGCTATGGCCAATGTATGCCAATATACCAATGATCAATCCTGTAGCTGATGTGATCATTTTAATATAAATGCCATCGGCGATAGTGTTAGGTGTATATTCTGTACTTGCGGCTATTCCTTTAAACAGTGCGAGCATTCCTATAATAGTTCCGAGAAAACCAAATAGCGGCGCAATACGAGCAACAATCGAAATGATAGAAAGATTTTTTTCAAGTTTATACAATTCAAGCACACCTACATTCTCCATGCTTTTTTCAATAGCGTCCATTGGCTTGCCTATTCTCTGTATCCCTTTATCAATAATACGGGCAACAGGATTGCTGTTGTTTTTAGAAAAGCTTCTCGCTGCGGCCACGTTCCCGCTTACGATGTGGTCCCGGATGATGCGCATAAAATTATCATCAATTTTAGCAGCTTTATTTACAGCGATCAGCCGTTCAAAAAAGAAATAGACGGCTCCGACAAATAAAATCGCGAGGGGAATCATTATAACGCCACCGCTTACCAGCACTTCCCATAAATTCTGAACCTTGGGAGCCGCTTTGATGGCGGTAGTATCCGCCTGCAGAAAAAATAAATCCATTAATGAGTATTTGGACAAATGTAAAAAGTAATTTGATAAATGTTCCCTGCTAAAAAATTGAGTGGAAAACTTTAACTTATATGTTAAACAAAAAATTGTTTAGCATATCCGAAATAATCATTAAAATAAGATCAAGTGTTCATTCAAATAAATGTAAACTTTGAAATCAGGAACTCATTGCTGTACTGTAAAGGATGATACACCGGAATAATCGAATGTTCAAAATCAAAATAATTATTGGTAATAATACGAGCCCGGTATT
>JBDTMP010000269.1:0-4089 GCA_039934215.1 Ginsengibacter sp. | reverse complement strand
CATTAAAAAAAATATTTTTAAAACCGGTACGTCAGTGAAAATCCATTTGCGCCATTGCTAAACATTTCAGGCGTTAGCGATATGTTTGTAAGATTTTTGTTCCTGTGAAATTGTGGAATTAATATCCCGGTTGCCGTACCAATTACACTGGATAATAAGCAGTCGCTGAAGAAATGATAACCTGCGTTAATACGCATATAAGCCATAAGCGCAGTTAAACCGCCGGAAGCAACATACAAATAAGGAGTGACTTTAGACCCGGGATTAAAATCGTGAAAAACTTTTGCAATAAAAAAAGTAGATGCAGCAGTTGTTGCCACGTGCCCGCCATAAAAAGACCGTTGCCCTCCTTTGTCTAATCTTTTATCAAGAGGCGCCTTATCTCCATATACGAAAGGCCGGCTCCTGTATACAAGACCGGCTGAAAGTGTGTAAAGAGATCCCGTTATAGCAATTGTTTCAATATATAGAACTGCTATCTGTCCAAATTTTGCCCGTTGTTTTTTATCAATTAATGCAGCGATAAATGGAATGGCATACGATGCATCAAAAAGTATATAGCTATCCTTATTAGCCTTGTCAGAATAATTTCCGGCACAGAAGCGGTCGAAGAAAGGCAGCTTATCTTTTGTTTTTGTCACCAGCTCTGAAGGGGTTAGATCATCTTTGTTTTTTATCAAGGTATATCCCAGCAAGGTCACGCCTACAGCGCCTGCTATGAATAGGCCGTCTTTTACTACACTGGTTGTGTAAGGAGAATTACCGGCTGCGGTCTGTATTGAAGAATGTGCCTGAAAGGATTTTAATAACGGATTTTTAATACCTACGTCATTAAGTTGTAATTGATAAAGCTTAATATTCTCGCCGCTAATATTTGCAACGCCAATTTCTTTTAAAGATTTGAAGCCAGTAATATCGAGGGCATTTTGCTGCGCAAATGAAAATTGAAAACAGAAAAACGCCGACAAACAAATAAAGTATTTTTTCATAAATAAGTTTTAGCATTATTATAAAAAATGTAAAAAGTATTTTTTGCAGATACAAATATAATACCCGAATTAAATTACCAAATAGTTACGTACAAGGAATTGGATTTTAAAATATATAAATAAAGGAAATTATCTTAATCTAAAACCTGAATGCAAAAGATCTGACTTTTTTTATTTCATAGCCTCTGCTGCCTGCCATTGAGATTTGGGATTGAAGTATTCCCAAAGGAACGCCGATAATTTTCTTGTGAGTACCCAGGCTTCGTTATTGGATTCCCAACTTTGATCCTGGTTGTTTTTTGTAAAGATTGATAAGATGTAAGGATGCCTGCCGTTTACAAACATAATCTCATTCCTGCTTTGATCAACGGCGCCGTTTTTATCAGCAACGAATACATCAGGGGGTACTTGTGAAAGCGCTACTTCATCCCAATATTGCCGGCCCATCAGGCGCAACATTCTTTCGCTCATTTCGGTATTGATTATTTTCTTATCGACGATCATTTTCATAAGAGATCCCATTTCACGCGGGGTGGTTTGCCCCCATCCAAATTGTTCCCAATCGCTTTTTCTCCCCGGTGTCCTGCTGTTTACCCTGGTATATTTTAAACCCAGGCTATCAAGGTAAGTGTTGATCACGGTGCCTGTGCCACTCAAACCCTGCAGCCACAAGCTTGCGGCATTGTCGCTGGTGCTCATCATCAGCATTAAAAGCTTACTCAAAGAAATCTTTTCTCCATTTTTAAACGATGCAAGAATATCTTCTCCTTCTGAATAAAATAAAGAATCCGTATAGGTCATAACCTGGTGGTATTGTAATTCACCGCTATAAATTTTATGCATAACACCTATAAGAATTGATATTTTCACAATGCTTGCAGTCGGATAAATTGTATCTGCATTTATTGCGGCTACCCGGTTTTTTTTAAGATCATAAACATACACACCTGCATTGCCGTGAAAGCCTTGCAGTATTGCTGAGATTTTACTTTGTAAATGTTTATCTGTTCTTTGGGCCGTTGATTGTAGTGTTGAAAACAGCAATAGGAAACAGGCGAGTTTTTTCATAATAATGTATGCTTTGTAAAAAAATAAATTTCGTTCACCTTCCACTTTTGCCGGCATATTAATGACTAAGATTTTAAAAATCATTTGCACAAATTAATAAAAGATAACCAGCAGGTATTGAAATAGTTTGACGGATATCAGAAGCGTTTATAGTACCGTTAGTTTGCCATAAATAACAAAATTCTTTCCGCTCTTTACAGTCAATTTAACGCCAGGCGGCAAAACAACAGGAATGTTAAGTATGCAATCTTCTCCCACAGGCGGGTCAATAATTATCTGGCTGCCGGTGGCAGGTTGCTGCGGTGGTAAAATATTACGCGTCCAGTTAGAAGAAATATCCCAGTTGCCAACTCCTGTGAAAGTGTAGATCCTGGAAGCGTTTTCAAAATTGCGTATATCAAAGCTTCTTAATTTCTGGGTCACATCAATTACAATAAATCCCAGGTCACGATAAAATTTTTCATTGCTTATATAACCATACGTCTCATTTCTGAAAGTAATGCCTTCAGACTGGCCCATAGTAGCTGCATTGGGCAAACTAATTTTTCTTTTATTTCCATTAAAATAAAACCCGTCATAATAATCAGAAAGTAACTCCAGGTAATGATTGCCAAATCCTGAATTCTGGTAACCAATTAATGCTAAGGTTCCATTTGCCGGCGCTTTATCCGCCCCGGTTACAAGGAAATTAACGGGGAGCGTTTCCAAAGGCGTAAGAATATAATTTCCGGGCTGGGTTGAGTTAATTGCATAGTGGGTAGTGGTGAGGTCGATCCAGTTTTTAGTAAAGAGATGAATTTCGCCGGCGTCAACTATCATAGCTTCGCAGTCGTATTTAGTGTTATTACTTCCCGAAGGCACGGGTGGCTGTGGCTGGTCGCTGTAAATAAAATGTAGAATTTCAATTTGCCCTGCAGGAATTACAGCATTAGCATTTACAGTATAATCAGGAATTGCGCTGAATGGAAATTTATAAATTTTTAAATCGGTTCTTGCGCCATTAGCATTGTTACCAAAATCACCGATGTAAAAATAGGTGCCGTCAAAGGCGATGTCTTCCCAATCAACATTTGAAGCGCCCGACAATGTTACTGTTTGCAACAAAGTATTCGTGACGGTATCTATCCGGTAAATTGCAGCAGCGCCTCCACCATCATTAAAGCTCCACAAAAAATTCCCCGCCATTTGTAACCCGCTGCTTTCCAATAAAACATTATCAATGGGATCAACCTTTATTACCGGCGTATAGCTCACCGCGTTATAAGTGCAGCTGCCATCATTTACCGTAGCTGCGCTGTTGTAGTTGGTAGCTAGCGAATCGGTACAACCCTGCACCTGGCTATATGACGGTACAGCGATAAGAAATAAAATAACAGACGCAAAAAATTTGGAAAAGAGGATGGCAGTTTTTTTTAAGATTTATTCATGGAGTAAAACGAACAAAAGTAATGATAAACGATCACAACAGATCGTGGGTGCATTTCAATTTATCGCAAGGTTCCATAAAAAAAGAGGCTACCCTTTGAGCGCCTCTTTACTAATTTTATTTTAATTAATTATCTACTTCACTGTGAATTCAACTTTTCTGTCGCTCCACAACAGGTCAACGTTGCCTGCAGAGGTTATAGTGAAAGTCATTTTTTCAGAGGGCGAGGAAAGCGTGCTTTGAGTACCTTTCACACGCAGGGCATCATCAGCTTCTTTATATTTAAAAGCTCCCCATTGTTTCGATGTTTTATTAAAAATAACAGTTACATCATTACCATTGAATAATGTAAACAGTCCATATTTTCCGGCAGGTAATTCTTTACCTTGCACGGTTACATCTTTGTCGGTTTCAAACACCGTTGCTTCGTTAGCCCCTGTGCGCCATACCTCGCCATCTTTTGGCTCAAGGTCTTTACCAATGGTTCTTCCTTTTACTGAAGGCTGACTGTAATCTATAGTAATAGTAGCGCCGCTGGCGATCTTTTCAGTCACCTTGGCGGGTGGGCTGGGCCTCGTACTTTTATCTTCGGTATCCTGGGCTTTT
>JBDTMP010000268.1:0-20254 GCA_039934215.1 Ginsengibacter sp. | reverse complement strand
CAGGATCCCACGCAGTTTTTCCTGTTAACGGATTATTTAAGTGCCAGCTTAGTGTTATGACTCCGCCGCGATCATACACATGCCGGATGTAATCTTTCATCTCAAAATTTTTTAAATTAAATAATCATGATGATATTGTTGTCATGATGATATTGTTATCAAGGAGTATGAGTATAATTAATTTTCTTAGAAGTAATGAGATTAAAATTTATCTCTTTGAAAGAATGCTTTTACCGCAACCCACCTGATCAACACACGCAACAGCTGCCAGCCCTCATTCTGAAAAGTAACACCGGTTATCAGAGCGGGATTTTACAATCGTTAACGTTTCAAAACTATCTAAATTTGTTGCAACATAGCGGTACTTTTTTATCTAATAGTTATATTTTATTAGTTTAACTTCAATTTCAATTATTGAAAATTCAATACTTATAATAGTTTTCTCTAAATTTATCATCGTATTTATAATAATACTTTATTGATATAACTGTAGCATTATTTAAATAAAATTTTAAAAAGATGCCAACTAAAATTTTAAGGGAGATAACTCCCTTAACCCAGAGCGACTGCTTCTCATTATTCTCAAGAAGCAAAAAAGATTTCGATTTTCCATTACATTTTCACGAAGAGTTTGAATTAAACTTTATAAGAAATGCTGGCGGCGCCAAACGAATAATAGGGGATCATGTGGAAGAAATAGGTGATACGGAACTTGTTCTCGTAGGACCTAATTTACAGCACGGCTGGTTTACTCATAAATGTAAAGGAAAGCTTATAAAAGAAATAACTATACAATTTCACCGGGACCTTTTCGATGAAAAATTTTTGCAAAGAAATCAAATGAGCTTTATCAGGACATTGTTTCAGCGTTCAACAAGAGGCGTTTTATTTACGAATGCAACCGCATTATCTATAATGCCTCGAATAAAGCAATTACCACAAAAACATGGATTTGATTCCGTTCTGGAACTGTTGTCTATTCTTCATGACCTCTCAACATCCCGAAACATCAGAACACTGTCTGATACGTCATTCAATAAAGAAACAGCCTCCTATAACAGCAGGAGGATTGAAAAGATAATGGCTCACGTCAACAATAATTTTAATCAAAATATTTCTCTGAATGATGCTGCAAAAATCGCGGGAATGACGGAAGTGTCGCTCAGCCGGTTCTTTAAATTAAGAACAGGAAAAACTTTTGTTGACACATTAAACGAAGTACGCCTTGGCCACGCATCACGTATGCTGATCGACACAACTGATAGTATAAACGAAGTCGCCTACAAGTGCGGGTTTAATAATATGTCGAATTTCAATAGAATTTTTAAAAAGAAAAAAGACAGCACTCCAAAAGAGTTCAGACACTCTTATACGTCTACCGGCATAAGAACATTCATATAATTTTAAAGCAGCTTCTCTATCGAAACTAAATTTACAAATATTCGACAGACTGACTTTATAATTTTACTATTTTTTTTCGGGCAGTGTGTTCTGTCGAATAATAAAGAGTATACTTACTAAACATTTTTTCCCCTGGTCTAAAAAAACTGCTTTCCACTTTTATTCCCCGGGCTGAGGAATCATTTCAATCCCTTTTTGATCATAAAGCATTAATTTTTAAGCATCTAAAAAGATGCTAACAAAAAGGCAATTTATCGCCTGCTCTCGCGTTTATAGTACTGTTCCGCCGATTCAAATTTATCCTGAAAACGAGCTGTTCTTTTGATTATCCCAAGTTAATAATAATCCATTATAGCTAAACTTAACCTGGCCTCTATGAAACCAAAAAAAGAAAAAACCACTGTATTATTTGTAAGTCAAAATGCGAAAGCGCCAAAACCAGTGCAGATTTCAAGCCAACTGATTTTAAACTGGAAAAAATACGTGGCGGCATTATCCATCATCTTTTTTTCGCTGGTGGCAAGTATTGTTTATTTAACCTCCAGTAATCTGCAGCAGCATAAAATGCAGGATGCACTCTCGAATAAAATTAAATCAATGCACACATTATTTGCGCAGGTCGATACCAGCGCAATAAGAAAAAAATTTACAAAAATCGATAAGGACCTTTCTTCAATAAATAGTTTTTTAAAAGCCAGGGGAATTCAAACTGCATTTAAAGAGTCGCAGGGTGGCGAGGCAGATGATGATATTTTATCAACGGATGAGATAAGTGATTTTTATGATATCTATTTAAAACGAATAATTTATAATATATCATATACTCCCTTAGGCGCACCATTTCCAGGCTCTATTACTTCTAACTTTGGGCATCGCGAAAACCCTTTTGGCGGTTCAAGTGTTGAAACACATAAAGGACTTGATATAAAAGGCCCCATGGGTGCCCCCGTAAAAGCAATGGCAAAAGGTAAAGTAGTGTGGGCAGGCCCGCGGGGCGGTTTTGGAAATTGCATTATATTAAAACATGGAAATGGTTTTGAAACTCTTTATGGGCATTTATCAAAAATTTTAGTAAGTTCGGGGCAGCAAATAGAAATTGCGCAGCAGATTGGAAGTATCGGATCTACAGGCAGATCTACCGGTCCTCATTTGCATTACGAGGTGCACAGGAACGGGCAAAAAATTAATCCTGAATCTTTTTTAACTCTTAACTGATCATGTTTAAAAAAATCAACAAACAACCTTTAGAAATTAATCAACAGGAAATCTCAACCATAATTGGTGAAGGGTATATTTTCACTGGTGAGTTGCAGGGTGCTACGGTTGTAAGAATTGAAGGAAAAGTTATTGGAAACGTCAACGTTACCGGTGGTGTAATTCTGGGTGAGACTGGTGACATTGAAGGCGATATCATTACTAATTCCGCTATCGTTTACGGAACTGTAAATGGCAATATAAAGTCGGGCCAGCTTGAAATAAAAAAAACCGGCCAGGTAAATGGAGATATTACAACTGATACGCTGGAAATTGAACTGGGCGCCCAATACAATGGAAAATTAAATATGCACAGGCCAAAACCTCAGGCAGTTTTAATGGAAGCTTCTTAAATTGACAGGATAAAAAATCGTCCTGATTATTTTTCTATCTTACTGACTTTATTGTCTCCAACACCTGCTTTGTAAGTACTTCAATTTTTGCATAATCTTTTTGCTCCAATAAATTTTTACTTACAAGCTTGCTGCCCATTCCTACTGCGCAAACACCAGCTTTAAACCACCCTGCGATATTTTCTTTATCCAGGTCAACACCACCCGTTGGCATAAATAATAAACCTGGGAACAATTCTTTTATAGCGCTCATAAATGCAGGCCCTAAAATATTTCCGGGAAAAAGCTTGATCATTTTTGCGCCCATATTTTCGGCGCGGATAATTTCAGACGGCGTCATACATCCGGGAACCCAAAGCATATTATTTTTATCAGCAATCGCTGCGACTTCTTCTATTAACCCGGGGCAAATAATATAATCCGCGCCGGCATCAATAAAAGTTTGGGCCATATTTCCATTCTTGATTGTTCCTACTCCAAGGAACATTCCCTTTAATTCCGCATCGCACACTTCACGCATTTTTTTAAAATTATGCAACGCAGCTTCGCCCCGGTTGGTATATTCAACGGCTCTTATACCGGCGTTGTACAATGCTTTCAGCACTTGTATGCTTACTTCAGCATCCTTATAAAAATAAAGTGGCAATACGCCCTGGTCAGGAATCAATTTTAATAATTCATTTTTTGTATCCATAAAATATTTTTTAAGATCAACAATGTTATTGGAATTATGTTAGTGAACAATATTTTTTTATGCAAACGTTTCCATATACTCTTTTTTTAGAAATATTTATATAAATCTTGTTGCTTCAACAAATATGAAAGAAATTCGGCATAATTGTTTCGAATAATAAATTCTTTTTACACTAAAACACTAAATAATCATGGCAGAAAAAGTTGTAACACTCGGTGAAATTATGCTTCGTTTATCGACTCCTGATTTTAAAAGATTTGTGCAGGCCGATAGTTTTGATGTTACGTATGGTGGTGGCGAAGCTAACGTTGCGGCCGCTCTTTGTAATTACGGTTTGCAGGGAACATTTGTTTCAAAGATTCCGGAGAATCCAATCGGGCAATCTGCGATTAACCATTTAAGGCGGTATGGTGTAGACACACATTTTATCGCCCGTGGCGGAAAACGATTAGGTATTTATTTTTTAGAAACGGGAGCTTCCATGCGTGCATCGCAGGTGGTATACGATCGCGCCGATGCCGCTATTTCAGAAGCTGAAATTTCAGATTTTGATTTTGATAAAATATTTGATGGCGCTTCATGGTTTCATACAACCGGCATCACCCCGGCATTGGGCGATAAGGCTGCTGCGCTTGCCGAAGCTGCATTGAAAGCTGCAAAAGAAAAAGGAATTACAACCAGCATTGATCTTAATTATCGTAAAAAATTATGGAGCAAAGAAAAAGCAAAAGAAGTAATGACAAAACTTTGCCAATATGTAGATGTATGCATCGGCAATGAAGAAGATGCAGAAACAACTTTAGGATTTACAAGCAAGGGAACAGACGTAACAAAAGGTGAATTAAATCTTGATGGATATAAAGATGTATTTCAGCAAATGAAAGAAAAATTTAATTTCAAATACATTGCATCGACGCTGAGAGAAAGCCACAGTGCATCGGATAATGGCTGGAGCGCTTTGGTATATGACGGCAAAGAATTTTATCATTCAAAACAATATGAAGTAAGAATCATCGATCGCGTCGGAAGCGGCGATTCTTTTGCAAGCGGTTTTATTTATGGCCTTGTAACAGGAATGGAAATGAAAGATGCTGCAGAGTTTGGCGTTGCCGCTTCTGCATTGAAACATACGATTCCCGGGGATTTAAATCATGCTACATTAAGTGAGGTAAATGGATTGATGAAAGGTGACGCAAGCGGAAGAGTGCAGAGATGATTCATAATGGTCATTATTTTGATTTTCATTTTTTAAAATTACAAGGCAATTATTCTTTACCGCTATATTCATTATTTAAAATGCGCCGACAATAATTAAGCTAATTCTATAATAGGCCAGTTTGCCGGCTGATTTTAAATTCAGGCATATTGTTTTCCAACACCTCGCGCCGCTTCAGGATTTTGTTTTTTAAGTTTAATAAATTCTCCGCAATAAGCTGGCTAAAATATTTCAAGCCGGCTTTTGGGTTCTACAATTTTTTTTAAAAAAAATATTTACATTTGGTTAATCAGAATATTCCATGATACAAATTGCACCAACATTAACTGATGATACTTTGTTGCTTGAGCAAGTTAAGTTTGGTAATAAGAAGTCATTCGATATTTTATTTGACAAATACTGGGAAAGCTCCTTAAACAGCGCTTATAAAAGGACCAAAAATATTGATACTGCAAAAGATATTGTGCAGGAAATCTTCACCCAAATATGGATAAACCGGGAATCACAAATAGAAAATTTACCTGCCTATTTAAATATTGCCATTCGCAACAAGGCGCTTAAATTTTTTGCAAAACAAAAATCAATTCATCCATTTTTTGATTACCTGGATAATGTTTCGGAAAAAAACTCCCAGGCCGACGCACCATTACTATGGAAAGAATTTGTGCAGTCGTACGAACATCTTCTCCAATCTTTACCTCCAAAAAGAAGGAGTATTTTTCTTCTCCGGATTCAGGATGGTTTATCTACAAAAGATATAGCTGCCCAATTAGGTATAGCAAGAAAAACGGTTCAAAACCAGCTTGGCAAGGCAATTGAAACCTTGAAGGTTTCATGGATTCGCCTTTTTACAATTGGCGTGTTCCTGTTAATTTCAGCCTCTTAATTTATTTTTTAAAAAAAAGTTTATTTGGAATGGGACTTTTTTGTCTTTTAGGGTCATGTATGAGAGCAAACGGTGTCATTATATTTATGGACAAATATGATTTTATAAAATTATTACACAAATACCTCAAGGGCCAATCTACAAAAGAGGAGCAGTTATTTGTAGAAAAATACTACAACCTTTTTCAAAATGAACCCAATGTGCTGGATACATTAAGCTCTGATGAAAAAGAGATACTCAAAAATAATTTAAAGGATAATATTTGGAAAGACATTTCCAATAGTGTACAACCTGATAAAAAACTAAGATCGATAAACAGCAGGCATCTAAGGCTGGCTGCTGCTGCGGTGCTTGCAATAGTATTGATCTCAAGCTCCTATTTTTTGATAAACAATTCTTCAAAAAAATATCCGCTTGCAACCAGCAAAAATACCGCAGTGGAACATAAAAAAAACCGGGTACTTCTCTTACCCGATGGGAGCACGGTTATATTGAGCCAGGGAAGTAAATTAAATTACCCTTCCACTTTTGATGGCAGGGAAACACGCGAGGTATATCTGGAGGGACAGGGATTTTTTGACATCAGGCATAATAAATCCAGGCCTTTCATTGTGCATACAGCCAACTTACAAACGAAGGTATTGGGAACTGCCTTCAATATTAAAGCGCTGCCGGGAGAAGATAATATTACCGTAACGGTGAAGAGAGGAAGAGTTAGTGTTACCGATCAAAATAAAACACTTGGCATTATCACTCCAAATCAACAAATAACGTATGCCAAATCAAAAGTAAAATCTTTAATGCAAGTCGTAAAAAATGAAAGTTATCTAAGCTGGAAGCAGGAAGATTTATCTATTGATAATCTTACAATTTCTGAAGCCGCAAAATTGATGGAAGATCGTTTTGATGTGAAAATAATAATTAATAATCCGGAAATTGAATCGTTACGTTTTACTACCACTTTTTCAAAAAATGAAACACTCGAGCAAACTTTAAATAGTATTTGTCTTTTCAATGGCCTTACTTATACTTATGATAAAGAAAAATCAATAGTAAACATTAACCCTTAGATAAAAATCAACCAAAAAAACGAATTATGACAAAGCAATTCTTATTTAAAAAATCTAATTCCCATTCAATAAGACTGGAATAGAAATAAAAAATCCTCTGAAATAAATTTCAGAGGAATGATCTGCAAGTTCCGACTGCAATCGGTAAAATGCACTGTTTCAAATACACTCGTCTCCGAGCTTCTTATTCACTTAAAACATACCAAATTTATGAATCTTTCATCATTGACTGAAAAATGCGATGATTTTTTCGAATCAATTATTAACAAGAAATTTTTTCCTGGAAAATCAATCATAAAACATATTATGAGAATTGGAATAGTAACTGCTGCCATCTTCATTACGACCTCAGTCCAATTGCTTTTTGCAGGTCCTGTAAAAAGCCAGCCAATTAATGAAGTAAAAGTTACTATCGGCCTTAACAGTGAAAGCCTAATCCAGGCATTTAAAAAAATCGAAGCCTCTACCGGATATCATTTTATGTATCGAAAAGATGAGGTCAAAAACATTCGCAACTTAAATTTAGCAGAAACTAAAATAAGCGTCGAGGAATTTTTAAAAATTGCACTCGCTAAAACTTCTTTAACATACAGGCAGCTTAAAGACCAGATATTGATAATGCCTTCAAAAAATTTAGTTACCTACTCTGTATTGAATGATTATAAACTTCCTTATGCTATTGACGATAATATTGTAACTGGTAAGGTCACAGATGATAAAAGCAACCCTTTAGCAGGTGTAAGCATTACTGTGAAAGGTACTAACACCGGCACTTCCACAGATAAATCAGGAAATTATACCATCAGCATTCCGGAAAACAGTATCCTGGTATTTTCATTTATCGGATTTATCAGCCAGGAAATAGCGGTAAATAATCAATCCCTTTTAAATGTAAGTCTTAAGGAAGAAACAAAGGAGCTGAATGAAATTGTGGTTACTGCTTTGGGAATTAAAAAAAGCAAAAGGGGACTGGTATATTCTTCCGCTGAAGTGAAGGGTTCTGAGTTTACAGAAGCACGCGAAAATAATGTTGCAAGTGCGCTTACCGGCAAAATTGCCGGCGTGGATGCTACGCAGATTGCATCTGGGCCCGGTGGATCCAGTCGCATAGTTATCAGGGGAGTCGGCGCTATTAATGGCTCTGCTAATAACCAGCCACTTTATATAGTAAACGGGTCTCCTATTTACAATGGAAACGGTGGTGCATTATCCAGCAGTACGGGTTTTAATTATGATAGAGGCGATGGCATATCCAGTATAAACCCGGATGACATTGAGTCGATTACCGTGCTTAAAAGTGGCGCTGCTGCTGCATTATATGGAAGCCAGGCAGCTAATGGCGTAATCCTGATCACAACTAAATCAGGAAGAGCGCAGAAAGGTATTGGCGTTGACTTTAATTCTAACCTTGTTTATGGAACTCCTTCATCATATCCAAATTATCAATATGAATATGGATCAGGAAATGATGGTGTAAAACCTGCTACCCAGGCTGCGGCACTTAGTGCAGGCCGGTTATCTTATGGAGCAAAATTAGATGGATCTCCTGTAATACAGTTTGATGGAGTTGAGCGCCCATATTCGGGGGTTAATGTAAAAGACAATGTCAATAACTTCTACCGCCCAAGTAGAAATTTTACAAATACAGTTGCTTTTTATGGCGGCAGCAATGCACTTAATTTCCGGCTATCGGTTTCCGACCTGGATGCTCAGGCACAAACGCCAAACTCCACGTTTGACAGAAAGACTTCAAACTTAAGTGTGATGTCACATCTTGGTAAAAATGATTTTATTACTATTGAAGGCAATGCCCAATATAATTATGAAAAGGGACATAACAGGCCTAATGTGGGCTATGCTGAACTGAATCCGAGTTGGGCGACGTATCTGCTTGGAAATTCAGTTGATATAAGGTCTCTTGCCCCCGGATATAATGCTACCAATGATGAAATACAATGGAACCCGGTGCCTGCGGCTCCTAATCCATGGTTTATTGTAAATAAAACCGGAAACGATGATGTAAGAAATCGCTTTATAGGTTCTGGAAGTATCCAAATAAATTTTTTAGAAAATCTCTTCATTAAGGGAACTATCTCGAAAGACTTTATATTTTCAGACAGGTCAAATTTTGTACCTATTGGCACAGCCTTTACGCCGAAGGGTTATTACAATTCCTATGAAGATCAATTCGACATAAGCAATGCACGTGCTACGCTGAATTATAATGCAAACTTTTTAAAAGACTTTAGTGTTAATGCTTTTGTGGGTGTAAATCGCGAAAGACATAACTCCCTTTCAAGCAGCATCACAGGCAGGGACTTTATTATCCCTGACTTTATCAGTTATACAAACCTGGGAACACTCGATGTTCCAAATAAATCAGAAACTCATTTTGGAACCAATTCATTATTTGGTTCTGCCGATATTGATTTTAAGAAAATAGTGTACCTGTCATTTACCGGAAGGAAGGATTGGTTCTCAACTTTAAATGTTGGAAACAATGCTATCTTTTATCCTTCAATCGGTGGAACCGTGATCTTATCAGATGCGTTAAAGCTCCCCGATGCAATAAGCTTCCTTAAACTACGCGGTTCATGGGCCCAGGTAGGTAATGCTACCGTGGACCCCTATGCAATAAACCAAACTTATAACCTCACTCCTGGTGGCTTTAATGGATTACCTGTGCTAAATGCATCAAACAGGCTACCAAATCCTGGCCTGAGACCCTTAACCGTAACAACTTCAGAAGGCGGTTTTGAGATACAATTCTTTAAAAATCGTCTTGGCATAGATGCTACTTATTACGACCGGATGACAACGAATAATATTCTTCAACCTGATATTTCCAATGCATCAGGATACCTTGCAGGAAACCAAAATGTAGGCACTTTAAGAAACCGGGGAATAGAACTATTGCTGACGGCCACTCCTGCTTTAACTCAAAATTTCAGGTGGAATATAAGTTATAATATGGCCTGGAATAAAAACCAGATTATTAGTCTTGCTCCCGGGCTTACTACTCTCACTATAGGATCGGGTATATCCGGTGGAGTAAATATTATATCCCAGGTAGGATTGCCTTATGGAACATTACAGGCACCCGTATTTTTAAAAGATGGAAAAGGCATCCAGGTTTATAACAGCACGAGTGGTTATGAACAAAATGTACGCGAAAATTTAGGAGTTGCCAATCCACCATACATAATGGGGCTTACAAACGATTTCAGGTATAAACGATTTAACCTGAATATATTGCTGGATGCAAAATTTGGATCAGTTGGATATAGCAATCTATGGCAGTATGCTTCAAGATTTGGTTTAACAAAAGAAACATTGCCCGGAAGAGAAGGCGGTTTACAATTATCCGGAGTTGATCAATCTGGCGCACCATTTAGCAAGCTATGGGACGTTACTCTCTTAGACACCTATTACAATAACCGGGGTAATAATTATGCCGGAAGTGTAAATGTTTTCAAAACAGATTTTGTAAAACTTCGCAGCCTTATATTAAGTTATAACATTCCTGTAAATAAACTTAAGCTGGTTAAAATCCAATCTGCGTCTATAGCAATTGTAGCTCGCAACCTTGCCATTTTATACAGAGACAAGAGGGTTAAAGAAGCAGGTTTAGATCCTGAATTCGGGCAAACAGTGAGTAACACTACTGGTACATCTGGTACAGGTGAACCAAGAACCCGTGATATTGGATTAAACCTGAATATTAAATTTTAAATTTTTAACTCATGAATAAAGAAATTATGAAAATTCAATTTTCAAAAACGATATACTTTTTAATTTTCACTGCTTTTTTCACTTTGACATCCTGCAATAAAAAAAGCCTTACAGACCTAAACAATAATCCTAATACAACGCAATCAGCCGTGCCTGATTATATATTTACGGGCGCAATACTGGCAATGCAGGCCTCCAATTATTCAGTTCTTGCCGAGGGCATGCAGTATTTTTCAACTTACAAAGAAGTACCGGGCGTAGGTGATAAATATTATAGTTTTAATGGAACAGAATCAGATTTTACAGGGTTTTATACTGATAAACTTAACAGGCTCATTCAATTGGAAGCCGCAGTACAGGGCCCTGACGATATCAATAAAAAATCCCTGGTTCGCATTCTTAAAGTGTACGAATTCCACCAGCTAACGGATGTCGCTGGAGATATTCCTTATTTTGATGCGTTAGCCGGCCAGGAAAATCTGATGCCAAAATACGATACACAAAAAGATATTTATCTTGACATGTTCAAAGAATTAGATGAAGCTGCGACCGCCCTTGACCCTTCCAAGCCAACTTTTGGAAAAGCTGATTTGTTTTACAATGGAGATGTCGCTAAATGGAAAAAGTTTGCTTATACTTTGATGCTCCGTTTAGGTATGCGCTTATCAAACGTAGATGCGGCCCTGGCCCAAAGCTGGGTTCAAAAAGCCATTGCCGGTGGCGTTATGACGTCAGATGCTGACATAGCAAAAATATCTTATGCCGATGCACCGGGTGGTATGAACCCGCAAGTCGTTGCAATGCGTAACGGAAATTATATTAGTCCGGGTGGTGATAATGTGGAGGGCGGAAAATATGCTGCGACTTTTATAGATCATTTAAAAAGTACAAAAGATCCGCGTCTTGCAGTCATTTCTGTGGTTTGGGTGCCTACCTCTCCTGGCGCCACTACTTATAACGCTGATACATCTTTCGCTGCGCAAACGGGCATGGTAAGTGCAAGTCTAAATACAAAGCCAACTAATTTTGATATTTACTCTGAACCTTCCCTGGTTGTATTAAATGTTGGCGCGCCCATAATAATTTTAGGGCCTTCCGAAGCCTACCTCCTTTTGGCAGAAGCCGCCCTGAGAGGATGGTACACAGGCTCTACTGCGGAGGAAGCCTATAATAATGGTGTAAAGTATGGCATGACTCAATGGTCCTTTTATCCTGCAGCATCTCCAAGCCCAAACAATATTAGCGATGCTAAAATTGCTGCTTACCTGCAACTTAATCCATACCTTTCAGGTGGAACTTTCGATCAGCAATTGGAGCAGATATCCGTTCAAAAATGGGTATCTTTATTTGGTAACGATTACGAAGTATATGCCAATTGGAGACGCACAGGTTACCCGGTTTTAACCCCGGTAAATTATCCGGGAAATGTAACAGGCGGAAAAATGTTCAGGCGTTTTTCATTGCCTAATTCCGAAAATTTAACCAACCAGGCCAATTACCTCGAAGCATTGCAAAGACAAGGCTTTGCAGAATTACAAGGTGACAATTTATTAACTAAAGTGTGGTGGGATAAATAGTTTTTATTTAATGAAATTTTAGTTAAGCAAAATGATTTTCGATAATTATTTATAAAAAATTTAAAATGAAGAGAAGAGAAATTAT
Source organism: Ginsengibacter sp. (assembly GCA_039934215.1). GTDB lineage: Bacteria > Bacteroidota > Bacteroidia > Chitinophagales > Chitinophagaceae > Ginsengibacter. The sequence goes on along the minus strand of JBDTMP010000268.1, from coordinate 7,986 downwards.
CAAGGGCATAGGTTTGCTTCCGTTAAGCGGCGCATTTTTAGGAAGCCTCCTTCCAAATGAATCATTATTTGCTGCTCCATCCAAAAAAGTAGCTAAAAGAAATTTTGTTAAAGAGTTGGGCATTCGCACCTTCATTAATGCAGCAGGTACTTATACCTCCATGAGCGCCTCTCTTATGCAGGATGATGTAATGGAGGCTATTGATCAAAGTGCGAAAGAATTTTGTATGCTCAACGAGGTACAGGATAAAGTAGGAGAAAAAATCGCACAAATGACACATGCCGAAGCAGCAATGGTAACAGCAGGTGCTTTTTCTGCATTGACACTTGGCATGGCCGGTATACTTACAGGGATGGATGAAAAAAAAGTAAAACAACTTCCGCATAACCTAAAAGAGTCAGGAATAAAATCTGAAGTCCTTCTTCAAAAAGGACATTATGATGGATATGAACAAGCGCTTTATAATACTGGTGTTACGATAATTCCTGTTGAAACTGCTGAAGATGTGGACAACGCTGTCAACGAAAATACAGCAGCGATGCACTTCTTAAATTGCAATGCGATGGAAGGAAAAATCATGCATGAAGAATGGCTTCAGTTAGCAAAAAAACACAACCTGCCTGCTACGATTGATATCGCTGCGGACGTACCACCGGTTAACAATCTTTGGAAGTTCAATGACATGGGCTTTAGCTGGGTTGCACTGTCGGGCGGAAAAGCGATCCGCGGACCACAAAGTGCCGGTGTGCTTATGGGAAAGGCCGGTATTATTGCAGCTGCAAGACTCAATGATTCACCCAATGGTGTAACGATTGGCCGTGGAATGAAAGTTAATAAAGAAGAAATGCTTGGTATGTATGCCGCCTTGGATAGTTATGTAAACATGGATCACGATAAGGAATGGAAAATGTGGGAAGACCGTGTGTCAGTAGTTAAAAATGCGGTCAAAAATATTGGCGGAGTTACTGTTTCGGTTTCTGTTCCTCCAATTGCCAACCACAGTCCTAAAGTAAATATAGCCTGGGATAAAAGTAAAATAAACATGACACGGAAAGACCTGGGAGATAAACTCCGTGCCGGTGATCCATCTATCGAAGTAATTTCGTGGGGTGATGAGGATAATAGCATCGATCTTACCGTATTTATGTTGAAACCAGGACAGGACAAAATTGTAGCCAACAGGATTAAGGAAGAACTTTCCAAAGCAGTAGCCTGATATAAATATTGATTTTTAAAAAACAGATTTTTCACCAAAAGAAATATTAATTTTTATTGCGAATGAAATTCGTAGCAAGTGCTTATCGGAAAATATCTTCATGGAAAACAAACTATATTTTAATTGTTCTTTCTGTAATTGTTAGCGCAAGTTTTCACCAATGTAAAGGAGCACATACATTGCCCCCGGGCGACCCTGATAATGGCGGCCTTTTTTTACCAGGCGGCTTTGAAGCTGTTGTCGTGGCAGATAGCCTTAAGGGTGCTGCCCGCCATATTGCAGTAAATACAAATGGTGATATATATGTAAAGTTGCGGTTCCCCGATTCTCTTGGCGGAAATGCAGCATTAAGAGATAGCGATAATGATGGCAAAGTTGATGTCATCAAACACTTTGACGATTACCAGGATAAAGGCAGCTACGGAACTGAAATGAGAATTCATAACGGTTACTTATATTTCAGTTCTGTCACAAGAGTTTTCCGTCAGAAGCTTACTGATGATCTCGTTCCTGACAGTAAAATCGAATTGCTTCTAACGGATACACAGCCACCACGTCAGCATGATACGAAGCCGCTGGCTTTTGATGACCGGGGAAATATGTATGTTCCCTTCGGAGCGCCATCCGACTGTTGCCAGATACAGGACAGGACCCCCTTTTCCCCGGGAATTGATTCCTGCCCACTGCTCGAAACCCGCGGCGGTATTTGGCGGTTTGATGCTGCTAAACCCGATCAATTTCAAAAAGACGGATACAAATTTTCAACAGGTATGCGAAGTATTGTAGCGCTGGCATGGAACCAAAAAGACAATAACCTGTTTACGGTTATGCATGGCCGTGATTACCTGCATGCTACCTGGTCTGATCGCTATACAACCTGGCAAGGCTCCGTGCTGCCTGCGGAGGAATTCTTAAAGTTAACTGACGGATCAAATGTAGGCTGGCCTTATTATTATTATGATCAATTGCAGGGGAAAAAAGTTCTTAGTCCTGAATACGGCGGCGACGGAAAAAAGGAAGGAAAAGGAAGTGAATACCTTCAGCCGCTTATTGGCTTCCAGGGTCACTTTGCACCGAATGATTTATTATTTTATACAGGCGGGCAATTCCCTGATCATTATAAAGATGGTGCCTTTATTGCTTTTCATGGTTCTACAAGCAGTTCTCCATATCCCCAATCCGGGTATTTTATAGCTTTTGTTCCTTTCAAAGATGGAGTTCCTTCCGGCGCATGGGAAGTGTTTGCAGATGGCTTTGCTGGAGTTGATACAGTCATAAATACAAGTGATGCGAAGTATCGGCCAATGGGCTTAGCTGTAGGCCCTGATGGCTCCTTATATATTTCTGATTCGGAAAAGGGAAAGATATGGCGGGTGATGTACAAAGGGGACAAGAATAAGTTTGGAGAAGAGCAATTGGCCGCAATGGAAAATCGCAAAAACACAGCGCCAAATATTAAGAAACCTGACGAAGTAAAAGATAACCTGGAAAAAGAAATCACTGCCAGGAGTGCTCAACTTTATAACACGCATTGTGGCGCATGTCACCAAGCCAATGGATTGGGTAATGACAGGTTTCCGCCATTAAGTGGATCGGAATGGGTGACAGGAGATAAAAGAAAATTGGTTAGTATTATTTTAAATGGATTACAGGGTCCGCTTATAGTTAAAGGGAAATCTTATAATAATACCATGCCTGCAATGAACATGTTAAAACCAAAAGAAATCGCCGACATAGCTACTTATATAAGACAAAGCTTTAATAATAATGCAAGCCCTGTTACACCTGAAGATATTTGGAAAACGAGAGAAGCCGAAAGAGACAGTACAAGGAAATTAAATCAAAAGCCGGACTGATAAAGCCTGTTTTAAATTAATTTTTTAAAGGAAAAAACCGCGGAAGTAAAATTCGGTTTACCGGGACTATTTGGTTCGATTATAAAATTAGCAATAAATGAAACGAAGAGATTTAATAAAAGATCTTGCAATTCTGCCGCTCACTGGTGGCTTAATTGGAAGCGCCTTTCCCTTTCATTCATTTGCTGATGCAGGAACGTCTGAACAAACCCGGCTAATAAAAAATACGGGAGATGAACTACCTGGCAAATCATCGGAAAATATTTATGATTCACTGGGAGTGCGCAGTGTAATAAACGGCCGGGGAACAGTCACCATCATCGGCGCATGCCGTATGTTACCTGAGGTTGAAAAAGCCATGAAAGCTGCTACAAGTCACTATGTTCAGTTAGATGAATTAATGGAAGGTGCAGCCAAAAGACTTGCCGAACTCACCGGTGCAGAATGGGGAATCGTTACCACCGGCGCCACAGGTGCATTAATTATCGGCTGTGCAGGCATTGTAACCGGGGGAAATCCAGATAAACTTTGGAAACTTCCCAACCTTAACGGAATGAAGAGTGAAGTGATCATTCCAACCTATTCCTGGACCGCATATGAATCAGCAGTGAGAGGCGTTGGCGTAAAAATAATTGAAGTTGAAACTCCTGAACAACTTAAGGCAGCGTTGAATAACAATACTGCGATGGTGCTTGTGTTAGCTGGTGAACAATCTGAAAATGGCCCGCTTTCTACCAGTTCAATATCCTCGATTGTAAAACCCTTTGGCATTCCCATACTTGTTGATGCCGCAGCTGAAGGGTTATCGCTCCCAAATCCTCATCTTTCACAGGGTGCGGATTTGGTAGCTTACAGCGGCGGAAAGTATCTGAATGGACCTCAATGTGCAGGCCTGCTTATCGGGAGAAAAGACTTAGTGAAAGCAGCGTGGATGACAAGCGCTCCCCATCATGGTTATGGCAGAGGATATAAAGTAGGCCGCGAAGAAATAATGGGAATGCTTGCAGCAGTTGAAATGTGGATGAAGCGCGACCACGTGGCCGAAGTTAAGAAATGGACTTTACGGCTCGAGCATATTGCATTAAGATTAAAAAAAATACCTGGCGTAAATACGGAAATCCAACAGCCACGCGGCCGTTCAAATCCTTCACCTGATTTAAAAGTGCAATGGGATACTTCAATTATTCCTCTTACTGGTTATGATGTTGAAAATCTTTTGTGGGACAAAACACCCAGGATAGCAGTGAGTGGCGCCGGAAGTTTTCTTCCTTTTCCACCCAACATGCAACCAAATATACTTATCAACTCCTCTCAGCTAATAGATGGCGAAGAAAAAATAATCGCAGATGGTGTATACCAGGTATTATCTGATCCACCGGCCATAAATAGAAATAATGCACCTGCAGCTCTTGATATAAGCGGAGATTGGAATGTTGAAATACAATTTGCCGCAGGGACTGATAACCAGAAAATTTCTTTGAAACAAAATGGCAGCGAAATAAGCGGGACACATTATGGAAGTTACGATTCACGGGACATTGCAGGAACTCTCAATGATTACGAATTATTATTACGAAGCTCCTACAAAAAGAAAGGAGTCCGCATAAGTTTTGAATTCACCGGAACCGCGGCTAATGGAAAAATGGAAGGGCAGTTAACTATGGGAGAATATGGCCTTGCTCACTGGAAAGCAACACGATCAACATGACAGGCAAATTTTTTATCAGGTAACTTTTTTAAATAATATAATTCAAATTTTATCACCTTAAATTTTAAACAAATGCAAACAGTAAGAAGATCCGCAATTAAGAAACTATTAGCTTCAGTAACAGCAGTAGCAGGCCTCAGCCTGGCAGCAAAGGCAAAAAGTATTGTTGGTGAAAAAAAACAAGTTAACAATGTAACTGACTTCCAGGATGTCCCTTTGTTTTCGGGTTCTACCCGGCATGGTGATATTGTATACATCGCTGGCAAAGGAGCACACGTTGCCCCATTTGAGATTAAGGCGCATACTGAAATTGTGTTGCAGGAGTTAGAAAAAGAATTGGTTAAGGCAGGCTCATCAATGGAAAAGGTTTTAAAGGTGAGTGTTTTTCTCAATGACATCGCCGACTATAAAGGAATGAATGAAGTATATAAGGGCCGTTTTGGAAAAAACCCTCCGGTTCGTACAACAGTAGCTGTTGCCAAAGGTGGCGTACCAGGCGATTCGCTCGTGGAAATGGATGCAATAGCTTATATATAATTTGAAAAAATGGGATCAAAAAAATATGAAACGCAGAGATATTCTTAAAGGTTTATCAATTTTTCCATTTACAGGTAGCCTGTTCGGAAGTGCTTTTCTAAATTCAGCAAGTGCTGCGCCATTTGCAAAAAAAGCCAGGAGAGATTTATTCCAGGAATTGGGAATTCGCACTTTTATCAATGCACGGGGTACTATTACATTTATGACGGGTTCGTTAATGCATGATTATGTGTTAGAGACAATCAATAATACTTCAAAGGATTTTTGCATGCTTGATGAGCTACAGGACAAGGTAGGAGAGAAAATTGCTGAAATGGTTCATGCCGAAGCGGCTACTGTAACATCAGGCGCATTTTCCGCCCTGACCCTGGGCATGGCTGGAATACTTACCGGTACGGATCGAAAGAAGGCAGAACAACTTCCAAACCTTGAAGACACGGGGATGAAATCAGAAGTTATCGTTCAACAGAAACACAATATTGATTATAACCATGCCTTGTTAAACTGCGGAGTAAAATTAGTATTCGTAGAAACAGCCGAAGATGTTGATAAAGCTGTGAATGAAAATACAGCATCCATGCATTTTTTAGGAAGCGGTGCGGTAGAAGGTACCATCCTTGAAGAAGAGTGGCTTGGGTTGGCTAAGAAATATAATTTACCTGCATCAATTGATATCGCGGCAAATGTTCCACCTGTATCCAATATCTGGAAGTTTAATGATATGGGCTTCAGCTTTGTTGCCCTCTCGGGTGGAAAAGCGATACGTGGTCCTCAAAGTGCAGGAATATTAATGGGCAAAAAAGATATCATTGCCGGGGCCAGGTTGAATGCGCCTCCGCGTGGCTTTAATGTAGGCCGGGGAATGAAAGTAAATAAAGAAGAGATACTCGGAATGTATGTTGCCCTGGAGAAATACATATACCAGGACCACGATGCCGAGTGGAAAATGTGGGAAGAACGTGTGGCGCATATTGCTAAAATAGTCGAATCAGTAGATGGAGTAACTACCCGTTCTTATGTGCCGCCCATCGCGGATCATACACCTACCCTCAATATTTCATGGGATACGAACAAGATAAAATTGTCAGGCGATGAGATGCTGAAAAAATTAAGCGAAGGAGATCCTTCTATTGAAGCGTATGGAGGTGGAAACAATTCGATCACGGTTTCGCCATGGATGATGTTACCCCACCAGGAAAAAATTGTAGCCAAAAGAATTAAACAGGAGCTTTCAAAAGTATCTGTATAAATTTTATCAGGCTTAATAAAAAACGAATAAACCTGTTTGTATATCATCAAAAAAATTAAATAAAAACTTTTTATGAAAAGAAGAGATTTTTTTGGAAAAGGTATGATGGCAGGCGCTATGATGACTCCTGTTGCTGCAGTAGCTTCCCTAAATTTATCCAACCAAAAAACCGGTAAAAAGGTTATGAGTGGCCACTCTGATTTTGATCCCGACACCGGGGTGTTTATAGAAAGGCCGGCAAAAGGGCGACCGCATGAAGGGAAAGTTCTTGGAGTAATACAACCACATTGCGATGACATAGCTTTCTTTGCAGCAGGTACCGTTGCAAAACTTCTTCACGAGGGATATACAGGATATTTAATAAGAACCTCAAATGATGACGCTGCGGGCAGGGGTAATAGTTATGGTGAAATAGTTTTAAATAATGAAAACTCTAATGATGCTTTCGCAAAATCTTTAGGACTTAAAAAAGTGTATAATCTGTGTTATCGTAATCATAGGATGGATGAATATAATATCCAGGAAATAAAAGGAAGACTTATATTTTTATTTAGATTACTAAAGGTTGATACAGTTATCTGCTATGATCCATGGGGACATTACGAAGAGAATCCTGATCATTACATTACCGCCAAAGCCGTAGAAGCTGCCCGTTGGATGGCTGGAGGTTCAACCGATTATCCGGAACAGTTAGAGGTCGTTAAGCCACATTCGGTAGTTGAAAGATATTATTTTGCCAGGGGGCCTCAACTTGTAAACAGAGTAGTAGATATAAGTAATTTTATTGATAAAAAAGTTGAGGCAAACAAAGTTATTACCTCCCAGGGCGTTGGGGGAAACTCCGGCGCACAATTAAGGAAAACACTTGCAGATAAAGGAAAGAAGTTATCTATTTTGGGTAACAATGATGACACGGCTAATTTTAATTATATCAAAAATTTTGCGTTAGATATAGATTCAGAGTCTTTAAGAGGCGTTCCTTCAGATAAAAAAGTTGGGGAGAAATATGGATTAGAATGGGCTGAACAATTTCGATATTTTGGACCTTCCGAAAATAAATTAGAGGAATATATTCAAAAAAATGCGATAAACATGTAGTTGTCGTCTTCATTCAATAATGAGAAACTATAAGGATTCAATCAGCAGTTTAATTTAGATTTCGGTAATAAATAATTAATAAATAAAAGATAAATATGAAACGCAGAGATATTATTAAAAGCCTGACATTGCTTCCTCTATCCGGAGTAGCGGGAGCAGTGATTCCATCAAACTCAGTTTTTGCAGGTCCCCGTGCCGAAAAAAGAGATTTGTTCAAGGAGCTTGGAGTTACTCCGGTTATCAATGCAGGCGTTACAATGACTTTTTTATCGGGCTCTCTCATGATGCCCGAAGTATTGGATGCTATCAATTCCACTGCTCA
>JBDTMP010000267.1:0-4282 GCA_039934215.1 Ginsengibacter sp. | reverse complement strand
AATTGAAATCGCCAAAATCATGCGGCAATATTTTAATAACAATATCAATAGAAAACTTAATTTTAAAAAGTGAATGGAACAAAGCTGGAATTTTTAAATTTAATTTTATTCCATTCTAAAACCATTAGCCTTTTTTAAAATCATGTTTATGAAAAATGCAGATCAGGACGGCGTGGCACGATCCCAGGGGAAATTCGATAAAAGGAAAAATAAAAATGCGGAGCTTGAAAAAAAACCGCACGAAGAAAGTGGTCAAAAAACCGGGCAGCAAAAATTCATTAGTGATACGGAGGAAACAGAAAACCTAATTGATCCGGGAAATGAACATCATCATCACGCAGATGAGGTAGATAAACATATTGGTCAAGGCAAATAGCTTATGACTTTATCAATTGCGTGATCATAATAAAGAATGGAACATTTCCTCCTTTTTTTCATATAACCCTTACCGTTAGCAATCGCCTTTCTTTCGAAATTGCCAAATTCGCTTTCAAAAAACAGGTTCTTCAAATGCCAGCGCCGGAGCTGACAAAGGCTTTTTATTTACAATAAACGGGTTGCGCCACGCAGCAAATGCAGCCAGCAGTCCCATAAGAATTAACAGCGATAACGCCTTTGAAAGATCTGCTTTTTCAGAAATAAAACCTATAACAGAGGGGCCGGTAAGAAAGCCGATCAATCCACCGGTAGTTACCATCGCGTACCCTTCTACGGTAGTAACACCGGGAATATTGGCGGAGGCCCGGAATAGCACAGGAACAATGCAACAGCACCCAAGCCCAACCATTATATAACCGCTGATGGCAACTATAATAACGGGCGCTGTTACCACCACCAGGAAACCGGCCGAGGCCACTAAAGCTCCGGCAACCACTACATTTTTACTACCCAGTTTTGTAATGAGCATATCACCATTGAGCCGGCCGACAGTCATAGCTACAGAAAAGCCGGCATAGCCGAGGCTTATCATTGCCTTTGGAGCAAATAGTATTTCTTTAAAATAAATGGCGCTCCAGTCGGCCACGCAGCCTTCTGCCATAAAACTTACCATGCAAATAAAAGAAATGCCCAATATGGTTACAGAAGGCAACTTAAATGCTGACCTGGAATGTATGATATCGCGGTTCGCAAGCAAGTGATGTTTATTTGAAAGAATGATAAAGATAAGAATCAGCGATACACCAGCGATCTGCCAGCCGGATGGAACATGGAATATAAATAATAAAGCCGCGATACCGGCACTGGTCGCGCCTCCCAGGCTATACATTCCGTGGCACGTACTCATAAGAAGCCGGTTGTGTTTTTTCTCCATCAGGTTTATGGTGGCATTGGCAGAAAGACTATTTAAAAACCCAAAGAATCCAAAACAATACAGCGATATCCAAAACATCATTCGGTTAACAGAATTGATTTCTGCAAACATTACGCAACACATAATTATGTAACCCGTGAACATCCACCTGCCCACAGAAATTTTACTGAAAATTCTTGTTGACAAAAGCATACCGGTAACGGAACCCAGCGGAGCTAACAATAAAGAGAGACCAAGGCTTCCATCCGTAAAGCCAAGTCTTGCTTTTATCCCTGGAATGGCTGCCACCCATATCCCAAACAACAAACTTGAAACTGCAAACAAAAAACCTACGGCAAACGCTGGTTTGTTTTTTATAAATGAAGTAAAATTTTTGACCATAAAAGGTGAGAAAGAAGATTACGAACTTACACTAAAATATATATTCATAATCGCAAAAGGAAAATCAAACGTAAGGTTTGCTCCATGAATTTATCGACCTAATACAATGGTTTTTACATTACTAATCAAGATATTAACAATACTATAATAAATATTATTACCAGTAGATTATCAGGATTTATACATTTGTATCAGGAAAAAAATTTGGATGGCTAAGAATTAAATTCCCGGTGTAGGTTGGAGAAATCCGCCACCGTAAATCGACGCTGACCATCTTTTTTATACAAAAACTTCGGGTAAATTACCCGGAGTTTTTTCTTTTACAGACGTAATGGTTTTATTCCTACAGGGTTTACTGAATCGTTTACCAATCTTTATTTTATCCCGGCAACGCAAAAGCCAATACAGATCCCGCAGGACTTTCTTTAGAGCCCGAAACAGGAAGCGCAATATATTGTTTTCCATTCACCAGATAAGTGGATGGGCTGCCTGATACAAAACCCTTAAGTGTTGTTTCCCACAACAGTTTGCCTGTAGCTTTATCAAATGCCTGGAATTTTCGATCCCTTGAGCCTCCAATAAAAACGATCCCGCCCGCCGTAACTATCGGGCCGGGCGACCCTGGCGCACCCGTAATGGGTTCTCCTTTCTTTTGAAGTTCAGGATAATTGCCTACCCGTATCGTCCATGCATATTCGCCGGTATTAAGATTTATCGCATTCAATGTGCCCCACGGAGGTTTTATCGCGGGATGACCATCCCGTTCACTCAACTGTGCGTAGGCCGTTATGTTCAGATACTTTTCAGCAGTATCCGCCTTTCCTTTTTGATCTTTCACTTCTATATTCGACATCTTGTTTCGGCTGATCTCAAACAGTTGATTTTCCTTCCGGGATAAATGAGTTTTTTCCTTATCGAATAAATAATCAATAATGGATTTTTCATGACCTTTTAAAATACTTGCAAATGGAGGCATCTTTCCCCCGCCTTGTTTTATTTTTTCGAGAACCGCCGTTTCAGTCATTCGCTTTTTGACATCAACTAACGAAGGATACATGGGCGCCTCGCCATTCCTATCCTGTTTGTGACAACTTAAACAATAATTTTGATAGAGCATTTTTCCATCGGCATAACCAGGTATAATTGAGGCAGTATTTTCGGGTTCAATTTTTATCAGCCTGTCAATCTCCGGTGACTCGCTTGAGTTTATATAGATCAAGCTTGTTGCAGGATCGTAAGCCGCTCCGCCCCACTCGGATCCACCAATAGTCCCGGGATAATTGAGAGTTCCTTTTATGGAAGGTGGCGTAAAAAGTCCTTCATATCGCAGACCATTAAACATTTGAATTAATGAATCATGAGAAGCAGGGGAAAACTCAGCGAGGTCAGCGACGGTCATTAGCTGGCGGGCATAGGGTTTTGGCTTTAATGGAAATGGCTGTGTAGGCCAGGCTTGTTCGCCTGGTACATCCGAGGCAGGAACCGGCCTTTCTTCCACCGGAAATAACGGAGCTCCTGTGATACGATCAAGCACGTAAAGAAACCCAATCTTTGAAACCTGCGCTACGGCATCGATCTTTTTTCCATTTCTTTCTATCGTAACCAGGTTGGGAGGAGCGGGCAGATCATAATCCCACAGGTCATGATGAATCGTTTGAAAATACCAACTCAGTTTTCCTGTGGCTGCATCAAGAGCGATAACACAATTGCCAAACAAATTCTTCCCTGGCCTGTCGGCTCCATAAAAATCATAAGTTGGTGATCCCGTAGCCAAAAACACCATACCGCGTTTTTCATCTACGCTCATACCTCCCCAATCGTTAGCACCACCGGCATATTTCCATGCATCCGGAGGCCACGTTTCGTAACCGGTTTCACCGGGCTTGGGTATGGTATGAAAGGTCCATGTAAGCGCACCCGTCCTGGTGTTGTATGCCCTCACATAGCCGGGCTGAGCCCCATATAATTCTGACACTTCATTGCCTATTATTAAAAGATCTTTATAAACAATACCCGGCGAAGTCGGCTTTATTGAAATTACATTTGGGTCATCTCTTATCCCCACATTCATACTTACTTTTCCATTTTTTCCAAATGTGGTTATTGGCTTTCCAGTTTGTGCATTTAATGCAAAAAGATTATCGCCACCGGTAAAGAGTATTCGCTTATCATCCCCATCCTGCCACCAGGTAACACCGCGAAATGAGCCTCCTCCAGGGCCGCCATCAAAAGGATCAAACGACCAGATCATTTTTCCGGTAGCTGCATCGAGTGCATATATCCTATGCCTGGCCGATGCCGTGTACATAATACCATCAATAATAATTGGATTGGATTGACTCGCGCTATGACGAGATCCCTCAGCAGCATCGTTGGGATTGAATTCCCATGCTAATTGCAGGTGCTGAACATTTTTTGCGTTTATCTGTGTAAGCCGTGAATAACTGCTGCTGGCCGCGTCGGCCTTATAAGCGCCCCAGGTACGATCTTCATTGTTGTTGCACCCCATGTGAAAGAAACAGGCAGAAAATAGGAGCAACCAACTATATTTTTTTCTTGAAGGAATATTGATAACAGATTTGATAATGG
>JBDTMP010000266.1:0-3026 GCA_039934215.1 Ginsengibacter sp. | reverse complement strand
CTATTCTATGATCAAAAGCCAGCCCTTATTTTTTTCAACCGGAATTTTATCATTCAATTTAAAAGTTTTCGCAGCCTGAAAATTTCTTATTTCAGGGGCTTTAATAATTGCTTTATCCGGATTAATGCCTAATTTCTTCCAATCAATTTTTAATTTTATTTCTTCATCAGTATTTGCCCAGCTTGCAATAGAAATTAACGCCTTTCCTTTCTTTTTATAAACTGTTGCCAATACTTTTTCATTGTCAGTTTTTACAGGGTTGCCATCAACCCAATATCCAATCATTTCTGTTCCTTTCATTCCAAACTCATCCCATACTTTCCAGATAGGCCGCGGGTCTGCTTTATCGCTCCAGGGCATACGGCTCGTCATTCCATAAATCATTCCTCTCCAGGGATTTCCTCCGTCCTGCAACATTTCTCCCATTAAGCCAAAAGGTATTCCGCTTACTTCTGTGAGAAAAAAATCGGGACTATTTTTTTCATAATCGAAATACTCCCCAAACCACAAGCGGTTGAGATAGGGAAAGTGTTCCATGTATAAATTGGCGCTGTTATTAAATCCATCATTTTTATTGTATTGATTGGCGGAGTGTAAATCTATGATACCCGGATGACCGTCTTTTGTAAGCACTCTTTTAATACGCTTCATCGTGGTTCTGTCAAAGGCAACATCATCCAAATAAATTCCATCAACGCCTACATTTTGCGTGAGCCAGTTCATTCCTTCCACATAGTAATTATGCCAGCGGTTCTGCCCACTGTTTATAATAGCTGCATCCTTCAATCCCGGCACAAACCAGGCAGCGATGTAGTCACTATCCAAATGTTCCTGCAGCCAGCTAAAGCCACCGCCCTTACCTGCAGAATAAATTTCGTGATCCAAACTTCTTAATGCAAAAGTTTCATAAGCATGATTTGAGAGTTCGCGAATGGTGTTATAAATTTTCACTTTCAATCCTGCCGTATGCGCGGAATCAATATATGCCTTCATTAACTTCCATGCAATGAACGGATAATTAATATAAGGATTGATGGCGTTTGCATGATGAATATTGATAACTGTTGCACCTGCCGCTTTAATAGTGTCAACAGATTGGTAAGCATGATAGAATCTTGTTTGCCATTGAAAATCTGTATTGATGGTATGAAAAGGTGTAATAAGTAAAGTGAAATTATAATACAAAGTGTCTCCCTTTTTCATGCTCCTTGCTCCACTGTAATTATTAACGACAACAGTCGCATTTTTCTTTGTTATATCAATACCGCCTTTGCCATCGTTGCTCCATGATACAGGCGACAGCAATGGTTTCAACAAATAAAAATTAGTATTTAACGGGCGTACATATTTTTCATCACGAAGGGAAAATTGTAACCCTGCGTTTACATTACCAAGCCATGCGCCATCCTGGTTTTTATGAGCAGCATCCCATTTCCATTCAAAATCTTTGGGGAGATAGCCACCTTTCTGCCCCAGGCCCATCATGTATTTTGATGAGGATTCATTCATTGGAATTTCCAAACGAATATCTTTCAGATTAATATCGTGCGTGGCAATAATTTTTATTTGATAAGAAACAAATCCATCAAACTCGAGTGATGCATCAACATTCATTGTTAACGAAGGCGAAGTGGACATAACCTGCCACTTTACTGTTCCCGGAGTTTTACGGATCATTTGTAGAGGGTTGCTTTTCCATTTCACCAAACCATGCTGATCTTCCGCAATTAACAAAAATGGTTTTGAAATGATGTCATTCGCTTTACTGCTGGTTGAGGTCATTGCAGGAGTAAAAAAAGTTTGAATCTGCTTTGGCAAGCCGTCCGCATTAATAACAAACTTTCTTCCTGACAGGGTTATCGTATTACCTTTTACCACAAGTGGTGTGTACGGCGCTATTACGGTGTTTTCCTGCGCCATTGTTGAGTTCAGCCATTTAAGCCTCGTCATTTTCCACGGTTCATTTACGCCACTGTTCTTTGCAACATTGTTACTAACGGTAAGGGTTAGATTAACTTCTTTTGCCGAGCCGTTTGCAGTGATAGTTATACTTCCTGAATATTTTCCGGCATCAATATTCCCAGGGACATCAATGCCGCACCATAAAGCCTGAACTTTGCCCTGTGAAATATTTACGGTTTTACTGAAAGGTGTTCCATCATAACCAATTCCATTTGTATTGATGCAAAAAATATTTTTAGAAGAGATTATTTTTCCGGAAGCAGAGGTAAGGCTGCTGAAATTAATTTTTACATTCTGCAGATTTTGTATCGCATAGAGACCCAATTGAAAAGCAAAATTTTCTCCCTTCTCTGCTTCACCGGTAAAACTATTCTGAGGGCCACTTTCAATCCATCGCTGTGGCAAATCAGAAAACATTCTTATAGAATGAAGCCGGTCTTCAGGAAAAACTAAAAATGGTTCAGAGGTGTTTTTTTGAATTAAAGAATCTGTTTCAGCCTTCATTGCTATCACTTCCATTGGATAAAATGTGTTGAACGAATCAATGGATTGTATTTCTTTTACATGAGCAGCAGGAATATTTTTATTGTTTATAGTTGAGGCAAGCCATTCTTCAGAAGAAGTATTTTCTGGTTTTAAATACACGCCTTGGGGGTAATTGGAGCGGCCTTCATTTTTATAAGGCATATAATAAATGTAGTAAGTGCCCCGTCCTGATACCGGCTCAAAATAGATTTCGCCATACTCACGGTTAAGTACAGCCGTTTTTACATTTAATACTTTTTGTTGTGTTTTAGCATCTTCAATAATTATGCGCTTGTCCTGTGGATTATTATCTCTTCGGCGCCACCTGATGATAGCCTTAGCAATCTTACCGGTATCATTACTTTCGAGCACAACCCTGTGGTTGCCCAGTGAATCAGCGTTCCAGCAGTTGTTGCAATTTGTATAAGGTATTTTCTGTGAAAAAACAGTAATAGAAGACAGTAAAAATATAACTGCAGGCAATCCTTTTTTCATCAATTGAATTTTAGTGAGCATTGTTAAACTTATATAATGGCTTT
>JBDTMP010000265.1:0-2759 GCA_039934215.1 Ginsengibacter sp. | reverse complement strand
CATTTGTTTCAAAAGCTTTAATTGCGAATTCATCGAATGCTGTTGTAAAAATTACAGCGGGTGGATTTTCTATCAACTCAAGCATTTCAAAACCATTTATTTTTGGCATTTGTATATCGAGAAAAATTAAGTCAGGCTCATATTGCTGTATCGCTTTCATGCCTTCGAATCCATCATTACACTCTGAAACCACTTCAACATCATCGTATGATTGCAAATATTCTTTCACAATACTTCTTCCAAGAGGTTCATCGTCAATTATTATAACTTTCATATTGTTTGTGGTATTAGAATGGTCGTAATAAAATCTTTTTGATCTCTTTGTGTATCCAAAAGATCTTGTCTCCCAAACAAAAGAAATAATCTTCTTTGAATAGATGACAATCCAAAGCCCGTGCCCTTGTGTGACATGGAGGTTTCAGGATCAAAGGGATTTTGCAACCGTATTTTTAAGTAAGTGTTTTCAATTGTTGCGTGAAGTTTTATTAATACATCGCCGGTTGTATCATATAAGCCAAATTTAATCGCATTCTCTACAACCGGCTGTAACAATAAAGCCGGCAATTTGTATTGTAACACTTCATCGTTATAAGATATTTCAGTTTGAAGGCGATGCCCAAACCTTACTTTTTCTATATCAAGATAGAGTCGCAGATATTGTATTTCTTCTTCTAAACTATTCCAATGCTGGTCATCATTTTTCAAAGTGCCCCGTAAAAAATCACTTAGCTGCTGTATCATGTGCCGGGCTTTTTCAGGTTGGGTACCGGTAAGTGCACTAATTGAATTTAAACTATTAAATAAAAAGTGCGGCTGCAACTGTTGCCTTAATTTAAACAATTCTGCTTCCCTTGAAAGTCGCTCCATATCCGTCTTTCTTTCACTCATTGCTTGCTCTTCTTCCTGGGTGTGTAAAAGTAAGCTCATCATAGACATACAGCTTACCAGTAAAAATAAAATACCAAAACGTATTCCGCCGGTTTGCTGAAAAGATCGCCAGTACAGATCATCATTTTTAAATATAAGAAGTAATAAACCCTTTGCTATAAAAAAACACATAATGCTTAAGGCAAAACTAATTGTTAGGACATACCAGTATTTCTCGCGGCGGGGCAAGTAAAATCTCATGTTATTAAAAATAAGCAGGGAACTTCCCGTAAGTAATAAATTATTTATTACGGCATCAACAACTATTTCTATTGCAGGCAAATTAAAGTTGTTTAGAACATTGGTAAGCATCACCGAGTAAACTATGCTTATAATGGTCCAAAATAAAATACCGGCAAAAAGTAATTTATTCTTTGATGAAGTTATCTTGTTCAAAATTGTCAGTTTAAGGGGAAGCATTTTTGCATACTGCTTTCCAGGAGGTGCGAGGCTCTTTTTTTGGTGACGCGAATGTACTTATCAGCTTCTTCCTCTTCGCAGATACGGGAATACAATTCTGCACCATCAATCAATTCATTTAATGGATGAAGTTCAGACACATCAATGAATTTCCAGTGTACAGGCTTCTGTGTGTTGTTTAAAAAATTGTCTTCCTCGTTGTGCCCTGTTGTTCTTGCCTTTTGAAAAGCATGCAGGTCGTCTTCTGCACATACCAGTCTAAGCTGTTCGTCGAACTGTGGAGTGTGCATGCCATCGCCGCAAATGATTCTATAAACCAGTTTTGCAAGATACCATTTCATAAAAATTATTTTTTTAGATGAATAAAATGTTCAGGTGCTCAGTAAGGTTTCCCAATTTAATAATTGCTTACTTCTATACCTCCAAAAACACAAGTGCCTTTCAGTACCATTGTTTTTCCGGGATCGGGTAATGCATTATTGATACTGCGTTTATCTTCAATTCCTCCAAATACTGCGGTTACCTCATTTTTTACGTCCCAATTTGCAGGGACTATTAATTTTGTACCTCCGAAAATATTATTCACTTCGAGTACGATCGGTTGCCGAATATCGGCCTTCAAAAGATTAATTTCTGTGCCACCCATGAATGCAGTTATTTCGCCTCCCTTAAAATTCTTTGATAAGATAATCTTCTTTACTCCTCCCAAAACAGCATTTATTTCTACGTATTCTGCGTTTTCTTCAGTTTCATTGTTGATGTCCATTTTATTGGTATTTTCTGGTGATGAATTCATCGGCATGTCACTATCATATTGTCTTCCATGCCATCTTTTCCCTCGCCTGCTGTGCCAGCTATTTTTGGGGCGCATAACGTAAATGACTCCCACAACAATCAGAATTACGGGCACTATATAGTTATGAAAATTAAACGCAGGATTTGTTCGATCTATTAAGAATAAGCCGCCTATCACGATCATTATTAGTGCGCCGGGATTGCGAAAATTGCTTTTGAGCCCGGTTATTAAGCCCAATGCTACAAGTAACATAGGCCACGTAAAAAGCCAACCTGGTACAGGTGCGCCCATTTTATAAGCCAATAATAAAATGCCTGCTATGATTAATAAAAGCCCGCTCCATATACGCGGTGTGCCTTTTCCCCCATAGCGATTCAAATCATTTGGTGTCTGTTCCATAAAATCTTATTTAATTGTTTATTCAGTAAATGTAGATACCTGTGGCAGGATTAGAAACAGCTTTTAGGCTTACTTACGAAAAAAGTCGGTGAATGCCGGAGTATTAGCGGTAAGATTCTTTGTAAATAAAAAAAGCTTTGAAACGCGGTACCATTTACGTCCTGCAATAATAAATCCCGCGTCTTGCCATTTTCAGAAAATACTTTTTGGTATGCTT
>JBDTMP010000264.1:0-3264 GCA_039934215.1 Ginsengibacter sp. | reverse complement strand
AAAGCGTTTATCCTTACCAGCGAGTCAAAATCCTGTTTCCATTGTTCAAATCTCGTCGTGTCTCTTACTGTAAGATCCCAGCTTGTATAATAGGGGCAAAAATGATTTTTTAAAATAGGAATAGTTGGCTTATAGTTACTGGCGAATTCTCCGTATGTTCTAAAGCTTACGCCTGATCTTGCACAATCATTCCAGATAAAGCCATTTTTATTATTGGCGATCTCAACGCCACCTTCTCCAACATAAACGCCACCACGATTTCCATAGCTGGTTACCCAATTTTTTTCAAGATAATCAGTTGCGTATGCACCCATGCTCCAGCTATGCCCGTCAGCGCTCACTTCAGCATCGACATAGAAGTTATCCAGAAGCACAAAATCTCTTGCCAGTTTGTGTTGATTTGGTGTAATCTTTTCTCCAAATAATACGAGGCTGGTATCCCCATTTCCTTCTTTCATATCGCCAAGCACCTGGTCGTAGGTGCGGTTCTCTTTTATAATATAGAATACATGCTTGATAGGAGATGGATCACCCACTTTTTGCGGAATTGGATTTCCGGCTTCGCCCTGCGAAAGTGTTTCCTTCTCTTTAGAATATGGAGTATTTTGATATACCTGCTGTGAATATGCAGCAAGTTGTTTTGCATCAGGCACATCAATTATCGACATGGTTCCAATAAATAGCCCGCCAATGTATTGCTCTTTTCTGATTTTGTTTGTATCGCCGTGCTGGTAAATTACATTTTCCCTGGTAGCCATGGGATTAGGTCCATCAGGATTTGCAAATGAAGAAAATCCCTTTCCATTCGTTACGAATATTTTATTGCCTATTGCTTTTACACAGGTAGGGTACCAGCCTGTAGGGATAAAGCCTTTCGAAACACTATTACCCGGTTGGCTCACATCAAATATGGAAAGGCAATTATTATCAGCATTGGCGATATATAAAGTCTTTTCATCAGGACTCAATGCAAGTCCGTTTGTTGTAGAACCCTGTGGGGCATTTGGATACAGCGATGTCGTTAATGTTTCAATTACTTTTTTTGAAGAAATATTTATCACTGAAACAGAGTTATCATTAGCATTGGCTACAAATAAAAATTTACCTTTTTTTGTGAGGCAAATATCATTGGGGTTATCGCCAACATTTATTTTATCTGTAAAAGTTTTAGTAACTGTATTAAAAACAAGCAATTTATCGCAGCCCCAACAAGTGATGTACAATTCTTTTTTATCCGGAGAAAGTAAACAAGTATATGCTTCTGCATCTAATGCATATTTTCCTGTAATTTTTTTTGTAGCCGTGTTAAGAAGGTAAAGGGAATTATTGTCTTTGGTAACTACGTACAAAGTATTTTTTTTGTCATCAATATCAATTCCTGCAGGCGAAATTTTTTCCGGCCATTTTTTACCAAGCTTCAGGGAGTCACTGAGAATAAGTTTTCTATTTTTTATGGCATATTTCAGTATCCAATTATCATTTCCGCCGGAGGCGTATAAAAATTTTTCATCACTGCTGAATTTTAATCCAACCCAGCATTTTGCCACTTCGATATTATCAAGGATAGCACCTGATTTGGAATCAATAAGTTGAATACTTTGAGTGCTTTGGCCATTGTTGGTAACAGCGACTAAATTTTTAGAATTGCTTACGGCAATATTTAAGGGAAGATCTCCGACTAAAAAACCCCTTCCTGCAGGTGTGAGCGCCCATCCATTGGGCAAAATCACCCTTTTGACAGAACTTATTGAGTCTTGCCCATAAGAAAATAGATGTAGAAAGAAAAAACAAAAACTCAGTATGGTAATTTTCATCTTTAGTAATTAATATTTTCAATAGTTGAAATTACCTGATTTCTTGCGTTTGTGCCACTAACTTTTGTAGAAACAGCTTAGCTACTCATCATTTTCGCAATACAATCAGGTACGGAAACATTAATTAAAGAAACTTGTGGAAAAGGAATAAATTCTCTTAAAACGGTTTGAAGTTTTGGCTGTATCCCCTTACCTTTGCCGCCAATTTGAAACAGGACTTAATCTTTTAATTTATATGGCAAATATTGGAAAAATAAAACAAATCATCGGGGCAGTTGTGGACGTGCATTTCGCCGATGAAAATAAGCTTCCGGAAATATTCCACGCATTAGAGCTCACAAAGCCCAATGGTGATAAACTAATCATGGAAGTTCAACAACATCTTGGCGAAGACAGCGTACGTTGCATAGCGATGGATGGGACTGAAGGCCTTACACGAAACATGGAGGTAGTTGACCTGGGTTCTCCAATTTTAATGCCTGTTGGAGATGCAATTAACGGGCGTTTATTTAACGTAACCGGTGATGCTATTGATGGCTTGCCGCAGGTAAGTAAGAAGAATGGCCGACCAATACATGCCAAGCCACCACTTTTTGAAAATTTAAGTACCGCTTCAGAAATATTATTTACCGGTATAAAAGTTATTGATCTTATTGAGCCTTATGCAAAGGGTGGAAAGATCGGGCTTTTTGGTGGTGCAGGTGTTGGTAAAACTGTTTTGATACAGGAGTTGATCAACAATATCGCCAAAGCCTATAGCGGTCTGTCAGTATTTGCAGGTGTGGGAGAAAGAACAAGAGAAGGGAATGACCTTATGAGAGAAATGATTGAAGCGGGTATTATGAAATATGGCGACAAGTTTATTCATAGCATGGAAGAAGGCGGATGGGATCTTGACTCTGTAAATATGGAGGAGTTGAAAGATTCCAAAGCAACATTTGTTTTTGGCCAGATGAACGAGCCTCCGGGAGCAAGAGCAAGGGTTGCATTGAGTGGGTTAACTGTTGCTGAATATTTTCGTGATGGAGATGGCACGGGCAAAGGAAAAGACATTTTATTTTTTGTTGATAATATATTTCGTTTTACTCAGGCAGGTTCAGAAGTTTCTGCATTGCTTGGAAGGATGCCTTCAGCGGTGGGTTACCAGCCTACGCTTGCAACCGAAATGGGTTTAATGCAGGAGAGAATTACCTCAACAAGAAATGGTTCCATTACATCGGTGCAGGCAGTATATGTTCCTGCTGATGACCTTACCGATCCTGCTCCTGCTACAACGTTTGCTCACCTGGATGCAACAACCGTATTAAGCAGGAAGATCGCCGATCTTGGAATATATCCCGCCGTAGATCCATTGGATTCAACATCAAGAATTCTTTCTCCTGCAATTGTAGGGGATGAGCATTATGCTTGTGCCAACAGGGTTAAATTAACTTTGCAACGTTATAAAGAA
>JBDTMP010000263.1:0-3430 GCA_039934215.1 Ginsengibacter sp. | reverse complement strand
ACAGATGCAGAAACGGATCTTTTTAAAAAAGCAGGACTACAATTAATCCCTTTGTTTTTAAGAGAAAACGGGAGCATTATAGATATCGCAAAGCAGCATAAAATACCTGAAGTAATAAAGACGGGTGACATAAAAGGAATAATACATTGCCACAGCAACCGGAGCGATGGTTTTTAAAGAACCGGAACAATAAGAGAGTTTAGTATCAAACCAGATTAGCGATCAGCACATAACAAAAGTTAAATTCAATCTTTATTTTCAACATACATCTCCCCCATAAATAATTATACTTCAACTATGGGTAACTCTACAAAGAAGATCGTCCACTGATTTTCTTTTGTTTCAAACCATATTTTTCCATTCATTTTTTCAACTATTCCTTTGCACATAGCGAGCCCGAGGCCTGTCCCCGAAGTCTTCGTTGTAAAATTTGGCGTAAATATCTTATTGTGCATTGCCGTCGAAATGCCAATACCATTATCTTTTATTGATACGATAGCTTTAGTACCCGCCAGCTTACTCGTAATTTCTATGACCGTATTGCGGGTTTCAGGAACAGACTGAACAGCATTCTGCAAAAGATTTGTAAACAGCCGGTTGATCTGGGTTTTATCGCCTTCAATTAATAATTCATAAGGGTAGAAATTTGTAATAGTTTCTATTTTTTCATTCGTTGAATAAAGCGTGCTGACATTTTTAAGAGTACGGTTTACATCAAAAAGCTGGTTACGTGCATTTCCAATATTGGCAAATTGAGCAAAATCACTTGCTATTTGTGAAAGATGTTCTATTTGTTCCAGCAAAATATTTGCAACGTACAGCGATATACTTTTAACCTCAGGAGAATTATTATCTATCGCTCTCTGAAGATATTGAAGGTTAAGCTTCATAGGTGTAAGTGGGTTTTTAATTTCGTGAGCAACTTGTCTTGCCATTTCTCTCCAGGCTCCTTCCCTCTCACTCTTCCCCAGCATCTCCGCGCTTACATCGAGTTTTTTCACCATCTTGTTATATTCATTTATCAACTCTCCTATTTCATCCTTGCGGCTCCATACAATTTCCTCATTCCTTTTTTCAAGATTTACTTCTTTCATTTTGTCACTTATAAGAGAAAAAGATCTCGTGATACGGTTAGTAATGAAGAGGGCAATAATACCGGCAACCAAAAAAATGAAAGCGTTTAAATTTATAATTGTAACCAGGAAATTTGAAATTTCATCCTGCAGCTTATTTTGAGATTCGAAATATGGAATATTGATATAAGCATATTCTTTACCCGTTTCATCTCTTACGGGAACGTAATTGCTCATGTATTCCAGCTCGCCTATTTTTTGTTCCTGGAAAAACTGAACATCCTTCAATTTATTCAAATGAAAGAAAGCAACAGGATCCATTTTTTCACTTACAATCCCCTTCTTATAGGGCAATGGCAGAGATGAAACTTTCAGATCTCCATTGAGATCATACAGATTTATATCCGCTGCATGAATTGCCGCAACATTATTAATCGTTTGTTCTAAAAGATTATTTGATAC
This sequence comes from Ginsengibacter sp., assembly GCA_039934215.1. Taxonomy (GTDB): domain Bacteria; phylum Bacteroidota; class Bacteroidia; order Chitinophagales; family Chitinophagaceae; genus Ginsengibacter. The sequence goes on along the minus strand of JBDTMP010000263.1, from coordinate 1,895 downwards.
GCGGTCAAGGTCGTCCAACTGCGTTTGTGCCATTGGAATAGTATCAATCGAACCACGAACCTGATTTTCCATTACGTGAATCGTGCGGCTTAATTTTTCACGGTTATTGCTGTGATACCGGCCTATGAAAAAAAGAATCGTAGTAACTCCGATTACCAAAAAAGAGAATATGCTTATCGCGATAATAGTTCCATGTACCTGGTTGCGGATTGTAAATTGCCAAAAGGATTTATAATCACCTGAAAATAATTTTTCAGTTAATAGGTGGTTAAGAAGATTAAATAAAACCGTTATCAATAAAAATGAACAAAATAGATAGGCAAATAAGGTGATAGATTCAATAAAAAAATTGTCCTGGCGTGCAATCACAATTACTTTATCGGCATTGGCCCTAAGCCACAATTCATCATAGCCATCATTATGTACGGTACGAAATTCATTGTAGGTAAATTCGGTAGAATCAATGGTTGTAGGAAATGCATAATCATTGTAGCTACTGCTCAGTTGATTTTTTTTGTACACCGCAAATGCATACACAGAAGAACTTTCGATAGAATTATTATTACCCTTGGAAAACAGTTCCGGATACAATGCATCACTCTTATATTTTTTTGGCTTTGAGACTATAAAAATGTATCCTTTTACAAGCCCTGAAGTATCGGTAATAGTTTTTTTACTTATATAATTAAAGCGGTCATACGATACATCATAATAGTAAAGATTAGGAATTCCTGTTGGCTTCCCCTGAGTTTGTACTATCGTATTCAGAGAATTGAAATTAACCGAATCTTCATTGTATAAGGGCTGTTCATTAGGATCAAATGTATAGATTTTAGTATCGTATTTATTAAGATAACCAGAAAAGTTTTCACTGAGGAGACTATCCTTTAAAAAGCTGTTTTGAATTGGTTTTTCAAAGCGGTCAAACGCATTGGATAAAAACTCGTTATTGAAATCGGTAAGAACAATGTTCATCATAAGCTCTCCCGATGGATCGGCCTTATTGGCAAGGTTCTGTGCAAAATCTTTTCTTTGCCCGATCTCCTTTTTTCTATTGTGTATTACTATCACCGCTGTAATAGACACCGAAAAGAAGAACAGCCAGAAAATAAACCGGGAAGAAATAAGATTAAACGCGTGTAAAGAAAGGAAATCAAGATTGAGAAGATAAATAAAAATTATTAACCAAATAAGAAGGCTAAGATCAAATGTGACAAAAGGATAATGAATGTAAAACGACAAAAATATTAGGCCTATTATAGAAATGGATAAATAGAGCGCAGACCATTTTGGCTTTATTTCATTTTTAACCGGCTGAAGCAATATCTGGATAAGAAAAAAATAGCCGGTAGCAACACAACACAAAACCAGGAAACCTACAACAGAGTAGATATTTAGAGTAAAAAAATTAATTACATCAAATGAAATTTGAGAATCAGATACCAGGCTCCTTACAATATCTCCGCAAATGATTGTGATGCCGATCATAAATATAGATACTACAATAACTCCAATATTCTTTTTTAAGGGAGTTTCGAATTTTAACCCGGAGGAAACATTCCTGAAATGAAAACGGATGAATAAAACGATCCAGATAAATAATAATGAATTGATCAAAAGATCTCCAAGAGATCTCATAACAGAATTTGATCCATAAATTCGGGGATCAAACAACTCCAATTGCCGGAAATTTAATGGGATTGGTAAAAAATAACTACAGGTTCGCAACGAAATTATGCATGCCAAAAGGATAGCGAAACCAGTCCAAAATCCGTTTTTAGTTACATAGAACTTAGCAAGTTTATGAACAAAAGAGAGCACTAAAATACCTGCAAGAATCTTTAGCCATAGTGAAAAAGCATTGTTATGTGGAATGGTATTTTCATTTAATTTTT
>JBDTMP010000262.1:0-5205 GCA_039934215.1 Ginsengibacter sp. | reverse complement strand
GCAGTTTTTACGTGTGAGGAAATTATTGAGCGATCATTTTCCTATTATTGCGGATTTAAAGACGAAACAAGGCATGAAATAGCTTTTTGGAGAAATAAAAGCCTGGCGTACCAGGTCCATCTTTCTATTTTTTTGTTTCCTTGCAGCAATACAGTAATACATTTGCAAGCTTATGAATTTTTAATCATAGGTTTTTTTAGTTATTTAATAAAGAATTTATGCCGCTCAAAATATATAATTCTCTCGCGAGGCAAAAAGAAGAATTTATTTCTATAACACCGGGTCATGTTGGCATGTATGTGTGTGGCCCTACGGTAAGCGGTGAGAGTCATCTTGGTCATGCAAGAGGGTTTACGACTTTCGATATCGTTTACCGCTACCTGTTATACCTTGGATACAAAGTGCGCTATGTAAGAAATATTACTGACGCCGGGCATTTTGAAGAAGAGGGACGGGAGGCAGAAGATAAAATATCAAAAAAAGCTGTGCTGGAAAAGGTGGAGCCAATGGAGCTGGTGCAGAAATACACGAACCTTTTTCATTGGGCTATGAAACAATTGAATAATCTTGCGCCTAGCATTGAACCCACAGCAACAGGACATATAGTAGAGCAGATAAGCATGATCGAACAATTAATTAAAGCCGGGTATGCTTATGAAATAAATGGTTCTGTTTACTTTGACGTGAAAAAGTATGCGGCTTCGCACGATTATGGCAAGCTGAGCGGGCGTATAGTTGACGATCTTTTAGAAACTACACGGGTACTGGAAGGGCAGGATGAGAAAAAAGATAAAGCGGATTTCGCGTTATGGAAATCAGCGCCGCCTGAGCACATTATGAGATGGAAAAGCCCCTGGGGCGATGGGTTTCCCGGGTGGCATATTGAATGTTCAGCCATGGCGACCAAATACCTGGGTCCGCGGTTCGACATACATGGCGGTGGAATGGACCTGCTGTTTCCACATCATGAAAGTGAAATTGCACAGAGCACTATTTGCAACCATGTACAACCTGCAAGGTATTGGATGCATAATAATATGATTACGGTAAACGGGAAAAAAATGGGTAAGAGCTACAACAATCAAATAAGCCTTACACAAATGTTCAGCGGCAATCACCCGTTGCTTACTCAGCCTTTTCATCCTATGGCAATACGGTTTTTTATTTTACAAACGCATTACCGCAGCACACTCGATTTTAGCAGCGAAGCGCTTGTTGCGGCTGAAAAAGGTTTGAAAAGATTGTGGGAAGCTTTTACTGTTTTAAAAACTTTTAAAACTGATTTTGATTGGGCGGCAAACGATGAAGAGCTGGATAAAAAAATAAATAAATTCATTGATGAATTTGACGAGTTCATGAATGATGATTTTAATACCGCAAAAGTGCTTGCGAATATGTTTGAGATGGTTCCACTTATTAATTCCATTAAAGACAAACTGGTAGAAACTAACACTATTTCTTCGGCTACGCTTCACCGAATGAAAGAATCTATTACAGTTTATCTTGAAGAAATTTTTGGTTTAAATGATTATTCAGAATACAATGAAACGTTCAGCGGTGTTATGAGCTTATTGGTTGATATAAGAAAAGATGCGAAGTCGAAAAAAGATTTTGTAACATCTGATAAAATAAGGATGCAGCTTGCAGGGCTTGGGATAAATATGAAGGATGAAAAAGACGGATCAATAAGCTGGGGAAGTAAATAATTTTCAAAATTTTTTTAATGGAACATATTCAACATTTATCAAAAGATAAAAAACTCAGGAAGATTATAGAGTTGCAGGATCCTTATGTTTTACAAGCAAGAAAGAAAGTTTACCTGAGTCTTTGTTCCTCTATTTTAAGTCAGCAGCTGAGCACAAAAGTCGCGAAAGTATTATACCAGAGATTTCTTGATCTTTTTGGAGGAAAGGAACCAACACTCAAACAAATATTAGACACACCCGCTTCTGCTTTTAGAAATATTGGTTTTTCAAACGCCAAGGCTTCCTATGTACATAATGTCGCCCGCTTTTTTGTAGAAAATAAATTAACCGATGCCGCATTGTATAAAATGAATAATGAAGAGGTTTTAGAGCTCCTCACCCGTATAAAAGGTGTTGGAAAATGGACTGTTGAAATGATCCTGATGTTTACGCTTGGAAGAGAAGATATTTTTGCTATTGATGATCTTGGTTTAAAACAAAGCGTTATCAAGCTTTATAATATCAAAGAAACGAATCCCAAATTGTTAAAGGAAAAAATTCAAAAAATTTCTACTAAGTGGTCACCCTACCGAACCTATGCCTGCCGCTATCTATGGGGCTGGAAAGATGCATAGTTATTTCTTTTTTATCAAAGGATTGTTAGTTCCATTCACCATATTATCTACCACTACAAAATCAGGAAGTTTTGAAAAAAACTGGGTAAGGGTCTTACAGCCATAAGCCCGTACATCAAAGCTGGGATCGAGTTTGCGTAAATTAATACCGAGGTTTGATATATAAGCTTCATTGCTTTCATTAATGCTCATATCATAGGCCTTATTTATGAGTTTCGCATTTACCTGGCTTTTTGGATTTAGTTTTTTTATTGTTTCTTTTCTTTCCGGCTTTTCTGTTTTAGGCTCAAGATTTTCTACATAGGTAAAAATCTCACAGGACTTCACAAATGCATTGGGCGTCTTTTGTTCACCGATGCCCATAACAAAAATTCCACTTTCTCTTATTCGTTTTGCCAAACCGGTATAATCGCTATCGCTTGATACAATACAAAATCCGTCAACAAGATCTGCATGTAAAATATCCATGGCATCAATAATTAGGGCGCTGTCAGTGGAATTTTTGCCTGTGGTATATGAAAATTTCTGGATGGGATTAAAGGCCATTTCATTAAGAAGGCTTTTCCAATGATTCATATGTTGCGTAGTCCAGTCGCCATATACCCGCCGGATAGTGACCTTGCCATATTTCGAGGCTTCTTCAAGAATGAGCTCCATTATTTTTGATTGCGCATTGTCTCCGTCAACAAGCAATGCAATTCTTTGATTTTTTAAGTCCATAATTAATTATTGACGCAAAACTAAGAAAAAAAAGCCCATCACCGCATTCCATTATGTGGTTGAATGTCTTTACTGAAGCCACTTCCGTTCACTTAGTAACGTGGTTTTTGTTGCACCTTTAAGAAACAGGGATAACTTGAGCTTCTCGTTCGGGAGGATAGCGAGCTTTTTATTAGCACTAATCTTTTATCTTTGGCACTATCAAATTTTTTTTATGAAATTTATCGTTTCTTCTACTCAATTATTAAAACACCTTCAGCAAATAAGTGGTGTTATAAATGCTAACACAGTGTTGCCGATTCTTGAAGATTTTTTATTTGAAATTGAAAAGAATAAGCTCACGGTTGTAGCAACAGACCTGGAAACGGTTATGAAAATCCACATGGATATCGAAGCAAAGGATAGTGGCAAAGTGTGTATTCCTGCAAAAATATTATTAGATTCTCTCAAAAATATTCCTGAGCAGCCCCTCACATTTAACATTGATAAAAACTTTGGTGTTGAAATTACCAGTGATAACGGCAAGTATAAAGTAATGGGTGAAAACCCTGATAATTTCCCCAAAGAACCCGTGGCAGATTCCGCAACATCTTTTACGCTACCTTCTTCTGTTTTATCAACCGCCATTAATAAATGTCTTTTCGCTGTAAGCAATGATGACCTTAGACCGGCGATGACAGGCGTTTTTTTTGAACTTACTGAAAAAGCAATTACCTGTGTTGCTACAGATGCGCATCGCCTTGTAAGGTTTTCCAGGCTTGATGTTTCGTGTCCCCAAAAGGATACATTTATAGTTCCTAAAAAACCGCTCACTTTATTAAAGAGTGCTTTACCATCCAATAATGATGAGCTGGAAATTTCCTATAACAGCAATCATTTATTTGTAAAACATGGTGGCACCGAATTGGTGTGCCGTCTTATAGATGCCAGGTTCCCCGACTATAAAGTAGTAATACCAACTGATAATCCTTATAAGCTTACAGTAAATAAAAATGATTTTCAAAGTGCCTTACGAAGGATAAGCGTATTCAGTAATAAAAGTACTAACCAGGTGGCTCTTACCATCACCGGAAGCGAGTTACAATTGGCCGCACAGGATGTTGATTTTAGTTTTGAAGGTAATGAACGTATGAACTGCCAGTATGATGGTGAAGATCTTCAAATAGCTTTTAATGCAAAGTTTTTAATTGAAATGCTTAGCGCCGCTGATACAGAAGAGGTAACCATCGAGCTTAGTACTCCTACGAAAGCCGGGATAATAAAACCAACTGAAAAAGAAGAGAACGAAGAACTTCTAATGCTGGTGATGCCTCTTATGCTCAATAGCTAAATTTATCCGTTATATTTTTTTTAAAATCCTCGTAAATATTTAGTATAACTTAAAGGAGTTGAGAATCCACTGCACAACAGATTTTCGCTAAAACTATTTCAGTATTTTTAAGCATTTTGTCTCCCGGCATAAACTGTGAGGTGACTTAAGCGAAGTGAAATACAAGAAGGAGAATTTCCGATTATTTAAAAAACAATTGATAAAGCACAAGTTATCCGACAATGGAATTAATTATCGTAAGGGTTTTTAATAATTATTTCTCCGCCAATATATTATTGACTAAGCTTCGTGATGCAGGCATCCAGTGTTATTTAAAAGATGAATATACGGTAACGATGGACCCGCTGCTAACAAATGCGGTAGGCGGCATTAAACTGGTGGTAAATAAGACAGATGCCAATGAAGTTATAGCCCTGATGAAACAATTTGACGATGATTACAGGCGCAATGCGGTTTGTCCAAAATGCGGTTCATACGACATCGAGCTTGTTCCCAAAAGATCCGCGGCAAATATGATCACTGCTATTTTAAGCTGGTTATTTTCCGATTATGCGGTTTCGGCAGAGAATGTGTATCAATGCGGTACTTGTGGCTTTGAAAGCGATACGTTACCAGAACCGCTTCAAAATAATATCACACTCTATCAATCCAAAGATTTAAACTGAGGCTCTGCAAACCAGAAATATTAAACGGAGAGGATTTAACTAAAATACTTTCAAAAAAAATTCTCCAGGTTTATTACATCTAAATTTATTTTTGGTCTCTTTATTTGGATAAATAAAAAATGATTTCAAATGAAAACAATTGCACTTATACCCGCCCGTTATGCAGCAAC
>JBDTMP010000261.1:0-8786 GCA_039934215.1 Ginsengibacter sp. | reverse complement strand
TCCATGGTATAAGGAGCACATGAAACAGTATCCTGATGCAAAAGTTATTTTGAGTACAAGGCCATTTGAAAAATGGTATACCAGTTACCACAGTACGATCTGGAAAGCACAGAATCCCCCTGAAGCTGAGAGATTGGCAATGGGAGAAAGAATAGCTGCCGATCCCAGGCTTCAATCTGTAATGAAGGTGATGGGATTTTCGAAACAAGCAATGACTGAAGATCATTTCCAGGGCAAATTTTTGGATAAAGAATTCATGGAAAAAGTTTTTGATGACCACCATGAAGAAGCAAAAAGATATGTTCCTGCAGATAAATTACTCGTCTATGATGTGACGGAAGGCTGGGAACCGCTTTGTAAATTTTTAAATGTAGAAGTGCCCAATGAGCCACTTCCTCATACGAATAAGAAAGAAGATTTTCATGAAATGGTTAAAGAACTTTTTAGCGGCAATTTGGTGTAGAGAAAAGCATAATCTTATTCACGAAAGAGGTTCATAATGTTGAGATTTTCTTTGGTTTCTCTTCTTTATGCTCAACATCTCATAACGCAATAAAAGAAGGGTTCAATAAATTTTCCTTATTGTATACAAGTTCTGTTTTTAAATCTGTTTGATAAACACCAAAATTTAAAGATCTTAAAAGTGCGTCGCCGGCAGCGGTGTCCCATTCCATAGTGGGCGCAAGTCTTGGGTAGATGTCGGCGACGCCTTCTGCCAATAACATTAATTTTAATGAACTGCCCATGGAAGAAAGTTGTGGACTAACAAATTGGTCGATGAAAGTTTTTGTTTCCTCATTCATGTGTGATTTAGATGCCACTATTGTTATTTTTTCTTTCTGCCGAAGTTGTTCAAGAGTTCTTTTTTCAGAAACAAATGGTAATTGCATTTGATTTCCTTTGTCAATTTTATAGACACCTGTTTCTTTAGACCCATAATATAGTACATCGATGCTTGGAGCATAAATTACGCCGGCGACAGGAATATTAAAATGCATCAACGCAATATTCACCGTAAACTCTCCGGTTTTTTTTACAAACTCTTTAGTCCCATCCAATGGGTCCACGAGCCAAAAATATTCCCATTCTTTTCTTTCTTCATAGCTAATGTTTTTACCTTCTTCGGAAAGCAGGGGCAAGCCTGTTGCTTCAAGATGTGAAACAATAATTTCATGAGCAGCTTTATCAGCAAGTGTCAATGGAGAATTGTCGCTTTTCATTTCCACTCCAAAATCCCCGGAATTATAAACTTTTAAAATGGCTTCGCCAGCCTGCAATGAAGCTCTCCTTGCTACCTGAATTAAATCTGCTATATCTATCATTTTTAACGATAATTGTCTTTACTAAAAGTTAGACGGTAATAATATTTTCAACCAATGTAATAAGCCTCTGTACAGATTCTTCCACCGTTTCTTCTGAAGTATGAAGTTCTATATTTGGGAAAAGAGGCTTATCGTAAGGAGCGCTTATGCCGGTAAAATTTGGAATAATGCCTCGCCGTGCTTTGGCATATAAACCTTTTACGTCGCGCCCTTCGCATACTTCAAGCGAACAATTTACATACACTTCAACAAATCGCTGCTCTCCTACGATATTTTTTATGGCTACCCTATCCTCTTCTTTAGGGGAGATAAATGCACTGATAACAATAAGGCCTGCATCCAGCATCAGCTTCGCTACTTCCCCAACTCTTCGCAAATTTTCTTTACGGTCTGGTTCGGTAAACCCTAAATCTGTACATAGACCATTACGCATGTTGTCTCCATCAAGTATAAACACTTTATAACCTTTGCAAAAAAAATAATGCTCAAGCCGAAGTGCCAATGTAGTTTTACCTGCCCCCGAAAGGCCTGTAAGCCAGATAAGGCGTGGCTCCTGCATCATTGCCTTTTTACGTTGCTCGTATGTAATTTTAGATTCGAAAGGAAAAATGATATCGGCCATAGTTTAATATTAATTCATTAAATGATGCGGTATTCGGATGGGTAAGCAGAAAGCCTTTTAAAATTTCTAAGTCATTAAATGACTGGCCGTATAGGAAAGATTACCTATTTTTTTTAATAAAACAAATTTATTTCTCATTAATATAATCCGGTTGTGCTTGGATTTATTTTTTTAGTCTGGTGATCATTTGCCACTTAATTGTACATAGCTCCATAGTGTAAATGGAATTAAAATAAGCAGGACCAGGGCTACCCAACTCTTGATGATAATGCATACTACAGTTGAGATAAGTAACACGTAAACCGGGTAAACAAAAAACAATAAGCCGGTAAAAATCGAATCATAATGATCTTCTGCTTTGTTTTTTATTGGTAGATGTATTGATAGGTATAGCGGAGCATGTATAATAATTCCGATAATTGCAGGTAAAAGCAAAACAATACTTTTCAAAAAATGCTGGTGAATGTAAAAATATTTTTTGCGCTTTTCTTCGTCCTTACCATCACTTTCGAAAACAAGATTTTCAAGTTGTTGTTTTAATTTTTGATTAAATGTAATTATTGATTTACCTGAATAAATATCTTCTTCTATTTCTTCTTTAGTAATAAAATTTCCAAAATTCAGAAATACTGTTTTACCAAATTTTCTAAATGAACTGTAGTTGATTCCCAAAGGCAAAACCTTCAAATCAATTTCGCTTTGCCAGGCTTCCAGTGCAAGCCGTGCGGTTCCTTTTTTCAAAGGCCTCAGGTGCCATTCATTAATACATCTTCCTTCGCTGAAAATGAGTACGATACCGTTGCGCCTAAAAATATCCTGGCACGCCGAGAAGGTGTCATAATTATTTTCAAGATTTTCTACGCCTTCGCTTACCCGGTAGACCGGCAGCATGTGAAATGATGTAAGTATTTTGGTAATTAATTTATTAGCAAAGGCGTCGCCACGTGCAAGCGAATGAATCGGGCTTTTAAAAAGTGTCGCAAGAATTATCGCATCTAAAAAAGAATTGGGATGATTGGATGCTATAAGTAGAGGACCTTTTTGAGCGAGTAAAGTTTTTTTATTGATAACAATGCTGCGACAATAAAAATGAATGAAGATCCGTGCAGGTAATAATAAAAACTTATAGAGCAAACTTTTTTATTAAAATATGGAAACTTATTAAATGCCGGGCTTACATTTTCGGGCAGCAGAACCCGGCATAATTATTTTTTCTTTTTGACATAAACTTTTTTCTTGCCTTTCAGGTAGTACTTACCACCGCTGCTGCCTATCATTATTTTTTCACCATGAGGCCCGGTAAATTCAACTTCATCACCTTCACCAGAAAAAGTTTTCTTATCTTTTTTCTTATCTTTTTCTATAAACATAGCAAAAACGCCAAGGCACAAAACTCCAAATACAACAGCTAATCTTTTCATATAAATTTTTTAAGTAGCATTAATAATTATTTCGCATTAATTCAATTGAGGGTCCAAAGGAAAATTTATCATCATTTCATAATTCCCGCCAAGATGTTTTAATGAATTTTTCCAGATATCTTCAGGCCTGGTATTAAAGATTAATTCTTGTGTGGCAGAAACGGTAAGCCAGCTTTCTTCTTTCATTTCATTATCAAGCTGGCCCTCTGTCCAGCCACTATATCCTATAAAAAACCGGAGATGTTTTGAATTGATATCCTTGTTTTTCAGGTTGATCAGCAGGCTTTCAAAATTTCCTCCCCAGTACACATTTTTGAATACTTCTTCACCGCCACTTATAAGGTCCGGGTATTGATGTAAAAAATGAAGGGTGTCGCCCTGAACAGGACCGCCCTGGAACACCGGCAAAGAAAAATCTCCTAACTCCGGAACCAGTTCATCGAGTGTTTTCGAAATTTTTTTATTTAAAACAAATCCAAAACTACCTTCATCTTTATGTTCGCATAAAAAAATAACGCTCCTGCTAAAGTTTGGATCTTTTAAAAACGGGTTTGCAATTAATAATGTGCCACGTGAGGGAGAAATCATGATTCTAAATTATATTTATTTGTTGAAAATATACACACAACGAATTTATAAACGAATATTAAAGATAAGAGTTAGTTAAAAATCCTTCAGTTACAGAATTCTGTTGCGATTTGGAAGTTGTGAAGTTTAAATTTGCCGTGCATGAAGAAAATTTTCCCTATTATCACCATACTGATCTTTATTTCGTTACTGGGGATAATCTTTTTTCAAATTGTTTGGATAAAGCAGGCCTTACAGGATAAAGAGCAGCAATTTGAAAAAGGCGTTTCCATGGTGACGGTAACTGCTGCTAATGACCTTGCGGATGAAAAAGGAAATCTTTCTCCTTTTGATAAACGAAAGAATGCTGATATTCTCTTTCCTTTAAATGTTTTCCCTACTACCATCGTTCATAAATTTAGCAGGGAGGAAATACGTGACAAAATTCAAAAGGCATTTGAAAAAAACAATTTGAAAAATGTAGAATTTGAATTTGCTGTCACAACTACTTCTATGATAGGCGACGATCTCCAGTCACAACATTATATGGAGGCTTACCTTGATTCTGTACACAATTTATCTTTTGTATATCCAATACAGGCACCCAGCGGAAGCCTTGCCGAGGGCCTTTCAACAGAAGAATTGTTGATTATTGTAGTACCCCATGTAAAGGATATTATCTGGAAGCAAATGTATTGGATGGTGATAGGGGCCATATTATTCACGTGCATAATTTTCGCTGCATTCTTTATTACCATAAGAGCATTATTAAATCAGAAAAAATTAAGTGAGATAAAATCTGATTTTATCAATAATATGACGCATGAATTTAAAACGCCACTGGCTACGATTTCGCTTGCCGTAGATGCGTTGAAAAATGAAAAAGTAATTAATGACCGGGCTAAGATGGATTATTTCTCCGGCATTATAAAAGACGAAAACCGGAGAATGAATAAGCAGGTAGAGACTATACTGCAGGCAGCTTTGCTCGACAAGCAGGAAATTCAGTTAAATGAAAAATCTGTGCATGCACACGACTTAATTAAGGCTGCCGTAAATAATATAACGCTGCCTCTTAACGAGAAGAACGGCACTTTGGAAACCACCCTGAATGCAAAAAATGATTTATTGATGGGTGATGAGGTTCACCTGATTAATATAATTAATAACCTCCTGGATAATGCTATTAAATATTCCAAAGAAAACCTGGTGATAAAATTATCAACACAGAATGTAAATAGTCATTTGCGAATTAAAATTGAGGACAATGGTATTGGAATGAATAAAGAAACATTGCACCGCATATTTGAAAAGTTCTACCGTGCGCACACAGGAAATATTCACAACGTAAAAGGATTTGGCCTTGGCCTTAGCTATGTAAAAACCATTGTTGATGCCCACAAAGGAAAAATAAAAGCAGAGAGTACGCCAGGCAAAGGAAGCTGCTTTAGTATTGATCTGCCTGTTTTAAACGAACGTTAATAAATATTACACGCCTTTCTTTCTCAATTTTAGTGGAACCACCAGTTTCAGCCCGCTCCAATTATCGCTTACGGCGCATACCTTTACATCGACCAAACCATTTTGCAAAGCAAAATTCCTAATTATATCGCCTGTTAGATCTGTCGCAATTCCACTGCTTTTTTTATACCATGAAGCCCATATAACCGTGGTTGGTTTGATGTTTTTTAATACAAATCTCATTTGCTTTTCAAATTCATTTTTGCTCGCTGCAAACAAGTGTATAAGGTCAGGTAGTTCCCCTTTCTTACAAAGCTGCCCCTTAATATTCTTTTCAATCAGGTTATCATATTCTTCGGGTTGGTTCATCAAAAGAATTTTTTGAGAGTCTGTAATTCCTAATTTATCTGATAAAATCTTATTCGAATATCCTATTGGCATAATTTATTATTAACAAATTCTACACGCTTAATTAACATGGTACCCACATAGCTTTGCTATTAAATTCATGGAAAATCTACTCCTGTAGAAGAATACGAGGATGTGTATAAAAAAGATATATACAAATTTGTTGTCAAAGTGGGAAAAAGTGTTATTTTGTGTAGATTATTCCCAAACTTAATATAATTAGTTCATAATGACAGGCTTTATAGGTGAATACGAAGCTACGTTAGATGCAAAGGGACGCTTTTTGCTACCGGCAGGATTTAAGAAACAATTGCCTGATAGCGGAGATGAGCCTTTTGTATTAAACAGGGGCTTTGAAAAATGCCTGAGTTTGTACACATCTAAAAGCTGGAAACCCATTTTTTCTGACCTGAGCAATTTGAATGATTTTGATCCCAAAGTAAGACAATTCAAACGGTATTTTTTGAATGGCGCCACACAAGTTGAACTTGATAATGCAGGACGAATGTTATTGCCTAAAAACCTTATGGAATATGCTGGTCTGGAAAAAGATATTGTATTGGTTTCCGCTATCGATAAAATTGAAATTTGGGATAAAACAAAATATAAAGAGTTCTTTGAAACTTTTTCACCAGAAGCATTTAGTGATTTGGCAAAGGAGGTAATGACAGGTGATCAATATGTAAAACTATAGCTATGCAAGAGGGCATATATCATGTGCCGGTAATGCTTGATGAGGTAATTCATGGCCTTAAAATTATTCCTTCCGGTATTTATGTGGATTGCACTTATGGCGGCGGCGGCCATAGCCGGGCTATTCTTGAAAAGCTGGATAACATGGGTAGAGTGATTGCTTTTGACCAGGATGCAGATGCTAAAGAAAATCTTATTTCCGACAACCGGTTGATCTTTATTCCTCACAACTTCCGCCACCTTAACCGGTTTCTACGTTTTCATAAGATTTCAAAAGTAAACGGAATACTTGCAGACCTCGGAATCTCAAGTCATCAAATTGATATTGCCGAAAGAGGATTTTCTACACGGTTTAATGCATCAATGGATATGCGAATGAACCAGCGTGAAAAGCTTGATGCTGCCAAAGTAATTTCAACTTATTCTGAAGAACGGTTGCATAAAATTTTTGAGCTATATGGTGAAGTGACCAATTCTAAGACGCTTGCTAAAACAATAGTGTCTTTAAGAAAATCACAGTCACTTAATACTATCACCAGTTTTAAAGCTGCTCTATACCCAATCGTGAAAGGAAATCCTGAGAAATATTTTGCCAAAGTTTTCCAGGCATTGCGAATAGAAGTAAACGATGAGTTCGGGGCTTTAAAGGAGTTGCTTTCACAAGTACCCGATGCGCTTGAAGATGAAGGTCGCCTTGCATTTATTACATTTCATTCCCTTGAAGACAGGATAGTAAAGAATTTTTTCAAATACGGCAATTTCGACGAACAGCAAAGAAACGATGTGTATGGTACACCTCTTGAAAATGAACTACTCGTTATCACAAAAAAACCAATTATTCCATCCCGCCAGGAAATATTAAAAAATCCAAGATCACGAAGTGCGAAGTTGAGAATAGCGGAAAAGAAAAAAGTTTCAAACTATCCGGTTATAAATAAATAAAACTGTAATGATGGAGGAGCAGAGTGTAAATACAAACACAAAAAAGAAAACCATAGGGAAAAAAATCCCACGATTTTTTATTTATAATAAATGGATCGTGATGAATATACCATTTTATCTTTTTGTAGCAGCCCTTGCTATTGTTTATATAGCCAATGGCCACTTCGCTGATAAAACCATAAGAAAAATAAACACAACGGCAAAACATCTTAAAGAGATGGAATATGAATATAAAACAATAAAGCGTGATGTTATTTTCAGAAGCAAAGAAAGTGAATTGGCAAAAGCAGTTGAGCCACTTGGCTTAAAAGAATTATTGATACCACCGGTGCGGCTTACCGATACACTTAAACAATAATTAAAGCAAAAAATTGGACGTAAAAAAAGATATATCGTGGCGTGTTTATCTCTGTTTCATCGGCGTGATGGCACTGGGAGCAATTGTATTGTCACGTGCTATATACATTCAAAGAGTAGAAGGTGATTACTGGAAAAGTATGAGTAACACCCAACACTTAAAATATTTTGACGTGAATGCCGAACGTGGAAGCATTTACAGTGAAAACGGAAATATGCTTAGTACTTCAATACCGGTTTTTGATATCTATGTTGATTTTGCCGCAGATGGACTGCGGGAAAAAAATGGCAAGAGATTCTACGATAATCTCGATTCTTTAAGCTACTCATTATCACGTTTATTTAAGGACGCTAATAAAGCCGCTTACAGGAAACTTTTAATTACTGCATATAAAAATGGCGAAAGATATTATCCGTTAAAAAAGAAAATTTCTTTTGAAGATTATCGCGTCCTGCGTGATTTTCCTCTTGTGAGGCAGGGGCGCAATAAGAGTGGATTTATAATAGACGTGAGAGATAACAGGGTTAATCCTTATGTATTGCTTGCCAACAGGACCATCGGGCTTTCAAGAGGCGATACCAGTAAAAATGTTGGTCTTGAACGGTCTTACGACAGCGTTCTGAAAGGTCAAACGGGCCACCGTCTTATGAGGTATATGGCTGGTGCGTATGTGCCCGTTGACGGGGGTGAAATTGAACCGGAAAATGGTAAAGACATTATTACAACCATCGACACTTATATACAGGATGTAGCCGAGAATGCACTCATGAAAATGATGATGAAAAATAATTCACTGCACGGCACCTGTATAGTTATGGAAACAAAAACAGGCAAAATAAAAGCAATAGCAAACCTCGGTAGAAGACCAGATGAAAAATATATTGAAGATTACAATTATGGGCTTGGTAAAAAAACAGAGCCCGGTTCTGTTTTTAAGTTAGCGACTTTATTATCACTTCTTGAAGATAAATATGTTGACACAGGTACTATAG
>JBDTMP010000260.1:0-5602 GCA_039934215.1 Ginsengibacter sp. | reverse complement strand
TGACTTTATCTTATCTTTTATTAAAGCCGGCGCCATTTCCATAGATTTTTCTTCTTCCATTGCAGGCTCAGTTATTTCAACCGCAAGGCTCAGGCCCAGTCGTCGCCATTCTGTTTCGGTTAATTCAAGCTTTCCGCACAATGCCACCACGGGAATTTTTCTTTCTTTTGCAATGGATGTAACAGCACTGATGGTTTTGCCGCCAAAGCTTTGCTGGTCTATTTTCCCTTCTCCCGTTATGATTAAATCAGCATCGTCAACAACATTTTTTATGCGGCTTGCATGGATAATTAATTGGGTTCCTTCAGTGAGGCTTACATTGAGATAAGCCAGTAGCCCCGCCGCAATGCCACCTGCCGCGCCGGTACCCGCAATCGCCGAAAGATTTTTACTGGTCTCTCTTTGTAAAACATTTGAAAAATGCTTTAACCCATCGTCTAGCTTTTTTACCTGTTCCGGGGTAGCTCCCTTTTGAGGAGAAAAAATATAGGCAGCTCCTTCCGGCCCATATAAAAGATTGGTAACATCGCAGGCAATTTCAATTTTTACGGTTGGCAAAAAAGCCGGGGGAATAATTTTTTCTATTTGTATTAGATTTTCTCCGGATGGCTTAAGAATATTATTTTCTTTATCTAAAAATTTAAATGCAAGCGCGGCGAGAATGCCGGTACCGGCATCGTTTGTCGCGCTGCCGCCTATGCCGAGTATAATTTTGCTGGCGCCTTTTTTTATAGCGTGCATTATCAACTGGCCGGTTCCAAAAGTAGTTGTGATAAGAGGATTTCGCTCTTCCTTTTTTAAAAGTACCAGCCCGCTGGAGGTTGCCAATTCAATTATGGCAACTTGATCTTTTTCGTTCCATTCGTACGAAGCTGACAACTTTCTTCTCAATGGATCAACTGTCTTTACAAATTGCGTTTGTGTATGAAGGTAATATTTCATTACTTCAGCAAATCCATCTCCTCCATCGGCCATGGGAAATAATAACGCGTTAATATTATTACCTGCCTCAGCGATGCCATTTTTGATGGCATCACATACTTCAATACTTGTAAGGCTTCCTTTAAATTTATCCGGTGCAACAATAATCTTCACTGGTTGGTTGTATAAAATGAAAACAAAAAATACAACACTAAAATGAAATTGAGAAAACTCTTTTAAGTAACCCGGTAATATCTCTACCGGCTGCAACCAGGGCGATCATGTAATAATTTGAAATCTTTCGAACTCTCTTTTATTTTTCCAAAACCAAAACCTGGAAAGAGCCGGGTATTGGTTTTCTCCTTGTCCCTTCAGGAGCGTTTGCAGGTAGAGGTTCATAATCGCCGGTTGGCAAATAAAGTGTATGTGTTTTCTCATCAATAGTAATTGTTCTTGCCCCGCTTTTTGTTGGGATATTATCAATCACTTTAAATTCATTGGGAGAAATTTCTTTGATAACTGTTACGGTGCCTTCGCCATTAGCAGTAAAAATTAATTTGGCAGCAGGGTCAAATGCCACCCCATCACATCCGTCGCCTATGGGTAATTTATCAATAATCTTTCCGTTTGTTGCATCCATTACAATCAATAATTTATCGCACCCGGAAAATAATCTTTTAGTCGTTACATCAATAGCAAGCCCTGTCGGTCCTTCGCCCGGTGAAAGCGGCCAATGATGAATTACGGCTTTCTTCATCATATCTACCACCACGATCTCGCTTTTATCTTCGGCGCTCACGAATATTTTTCCTGCTCCGTCACTTGCTATAGTTTCAAGAGCATTGCCGGTTACCGGTATCGTTGCCACCACCAAATCAGTTACGGGGTCGATTACGGAAAGATCGCCGCCGGAATGATTGCTGGTAATTATTTTTTTTGAGAAACTTTCATAAAATATCCAATCAGGATTTTTTCCTGTGGCAATTTGCTTTAATACTTTTCCTGTGGCAAGATCGAAAACGGTAACATTATTGAGGCGGCCATTACTTGTATATCCTTTTCCCAATGATTGTGCAAAAGCAATACCGTGCACACCGGTTGTATTGGAAATAACGCCTAATGAATCCCCGGTTTTTTTATCGACAATGTTAACCTGCGTACTGTGTGATAAGTATAGTTTATTTGAGCCGGGATCAGCTGCAGGATAATCCCATCCGCCCGGGCTTGCTAAATGAAATGTCTTGGTCACATGGTAGCCGCTTGAAGATTGCGCCATTATAGTATTACCGCACATGATTAGTGTGAGAAAAACGACCAGTGTCTTGCCTAATTTTTTCATGATTATTTTACATTGATTTGATGAAATTATAATTTTAAAAAACAGGGTGCTAAAACTTCTGTCATAATTTCAACAGAGCCTGCATAAAGGAAGTGATTACCGGGCAAAGGAACGATTGAATTTTGTGGAGATATTGAATTTTAGTGTTATCATTTTTTATTTATTTCCAAATTGCATGAAGGGCTTATTTTTTTGAAAAGCTGAGCCTTTGAATTAAAATAGTTGAGGGAATGGGCATTTTTGGGTAATATAGCAAACTGGTATATTTCGGGCCAATTGGCAATTTTTAAAATTTTAAACATCCAGGTTATTGTTATATGAATAATAGAAACTACAAATTGCCCATCATTCTCGTAACCTCATTGTTTTTATTGTGGGGCCTTGCCTACGGTCTATTGGATGTTTTAAATAAACATTTCCAGGAAACGCTTAACATTACAAAACAACGATCCACGTTACTGCAGGCCGCTTATTTCGGCGCCTATTTTCTTATCGCGTTGCCCGCCGGTATTTTTATGCAGAAGGCCGGGTATAAAAAAGGAATCATTACAGGATTGTTATTGTACGCCACGGGAGCCATACTTTTTTACCCTGCTGCACAAAATGAAAGCTTCACATTTTTTCTTTTGGCATTATTTGTTTTAGCGAGCGGATTAACTTTTTTAGAAACGGCGGCTAACCCTTATATCACGGTGCTTGGAAACCCTGAGACATCTGAATTTCGCCTGAACCTGGCTCAGAGTTTTAATGGTGTTGGTTCGTTCCTTGGCCCTATTATAGGAGGTGCATTATTTTTTAACACTAAAGTCAATGACGGTGCCTCAGAATTAGATAGCGTAAAATATGTGTACATAATTATTGCCGCTATTGTGCTGATCGTTGCCTTTTTATTTTTTAAAACAGCGATGCCGGAAGTTAAAGAAGAAGAGCTTGTAATAGACGAAAAAAAACATGCCGGGAAAAAATTATTTCAGCACACCCATTTTGTGTGGGCGACCGTAGCTCAATTTTTTTATGTGGCTGCCCAGGTAGGCATCGCGGCACTATTTATAAATTATTGCACTGAAAAAAATATTGGTATTGATAACGAGCAGGCTTCTTATCTTCTTTCAGGGAGCCTTATATTATTTACTATTGGAAGATTTGCGGGAACGGCTCTCATGAAAATAATAGCGCCAAATAAGCTGCTTGCGTTATATGCATTTATAAATATTATTCTGTCGCTTGTTGTAGTTACCGCACCGGGAATTGTATCGGTTTATTCGCTGATGGCGATTTTCTTTTTTGAATCCATTATGTTTCCAACCATTTTTGCATTAGGTGTGAAAAATCTTGGAGTCTATACGAAAAAGGGGTCATCCTATATTATCATGTCGATAGTTGGAGGCGCCCTTATGCCGGTTGTTATGGGCACACTTGCGCAGTCTTACTCCACTCCATTTTCATATATTGTTCCGTTGATCTGTTTTGTATTCGTATTTATTTTCGGTCTATTTGGATATAAAATAAAAGCATCCACATGAAAAGATATTCTCTAACACTCAATCTAAAAAATGATCCTGAACTAATAAGGCAATACGAGGAGCACCACAAAAAAGTGTGGCCGGAAATTGTACGTTCTATAAAAAATGCGGGGATTGAAAGCATGGAGATATACCGGTATGAAACAAGATTATTTATGATAATGGAAGTGAATGATAATTTCAGTTTTGAGAAAAAACAAAAAGCAGATTCGGAAAATGAAAAAGTGCAGGAGTGGGAAACGCTGATGTGGAAATACCAGCAGCCACTCGCAGGAAGCGCGGAAGGTGAGAAATGGAAATTGATGGAAAAAATATTTGAGCTAAATAATTTTTCTGAATAGTGTCATCATTAAAGATGTGGTGTATTTTTTTTCTATTTTCTTTTTTTTAATAAAAATTAATTTTGTCAAAAAATATGTTTGATTTGCATAAAAAAATAGCTGTTGTTACGGGAGGCGGCAGCGGCATTGGAAAAGCCACTGCCCTGTTATTTGCGAAGCAGAATGCACATGTATGTGTTTTGGATTTGAATGAAGACGCATGCGGGGCGACCGTTAACGAAATAAAGAAGGCCGGGGGTGAAGCATTTATTAATGCGTGCAATGTTGCTGACCAACACCAGGTAAAAGAAGTTTTTGAGAAAATAGGCCACGTTGATATTCTTGTAAACAGCGCCGGTGTCTCTCATATCGGCAATGTTGAAAACACAACTGAGGCTGATTTTGACCGCCTCTTCAATGTGAATGTAAAGGGAGTTTATAATTGCATGCAGGCTGCCGTATCAATAATGAGGAAAAATAAAGGTGGTGTAATCCTTAATCTTGCTTCAATAGCGAATCATGTCGGGCTGCAGGATCGCTTTGCTTACTCGATGACAAAAGGTGCTGTGTATGCGATGACGTTATCAGTAGCACGCGATTATATTAATGATGGCATTCGATGCAATTGCATTTCCCCTGCAAGAGTGCATACTCCTTTTGTAGATGACTTTATTAAAAAAAATTATCCTGGCAAGGAAGGCGCAATGTTTGAGAAATTATCCAGGAGTCAGCCAATTGGCAGAATGGCCAAGCCTGAAGAAATAGCAAGCCTGATTTTATTTTTGTGTTCTGGTGAGGCTTCTTTCATTACCGGCTGCGACTACCCGATTGATGGAGGTTCTATTAAACTAAGCAGTTAAAAAATATAAAAATAATACGATGAAACTGATACGTTTTGGTGAAATAAATAAAGAGAAAACAGGGATCTTTCTTGATGATGAATATTATGATACCTCATCTTTTGGAGAAGATTATAATGAACATTTTTTTGAGTCTGATGGATTGGGCCGCCTGCAAAAATATATTGAATCCAATAAAGGCATGCTTCCTAAAGTTTCTAAAGATATCAGGTTAGGCAGCCCTGTTGCCCGCCCTTCAAAAATTATTTGCATAGGATTAAACTACGCCGATCATGCAAGAGAAACAAAAGCGGCAATTCCCACTGAGCCAATTATTTTTTTTAAATCTACCTCTGCAATATGTGGTCCTGATGATACAGTAATTATTCCTAAAAATTCCAGGAAGACTGATTGGGAGGTGGAACTGTCGGTTGTGATTTCAAAGAGAGCTTCTTATGTGGAAGAAGCTAATGCCTTGGATTATGTCGCGGGTTATTGCCTGCATAATGACCTGAGCGAACGCGAATTTCAAATAGAAAGAAACGGGCAATGGGTGAAAGGAAAAAGCTGCGACACCTTTGCACCGCTTGGCCCTTTTATGGCAACGCAGGATGAGATCGAAGATGTAAATAATTTGCGTTTATGGTTAACAGTTAATGG
>JBDTMP010000259.1:0-4586 GCA_039934215.1 Ginsengibacter sp. | reverse complement strand
AAAGAACCAATCCTGAGCTTAACTGAACATTATCAAGAAAATTCCAAAATTGAAATTTTACTGTGAATGGCATTCGAATATCCAATGGCGCACCAGGAGTTAATTGCTGAGGTATTAACTCTACATGCTTAAAGCGTATGTGATCGTTTCCAGGCGCTCCATCAGGATTGTCCCAGCTTTGGTGGATGTTTAATTTTTGAATATTTGAAATGTATTTATTAACCACAACAGACGTTTTTCCGATCTCTTTCATTATACCGTGATCGAGCCAAAGCGCCCTGTCGCAAAGATTATTAATAGCCTGCATGCTGTGGCTTACGAAAAGTATAGTTCTTCCATCGGCCTGCGAAACTTCTCTCATTTTACTAAGGCATTTCTTTTGAAAATCGGCATCTCCTACTGCCAATACTTCATCTACAATTAAAATATCAGGTTCCAGGTGAGCAGCTACAGCAAAGGCAAGCCTCACATACATTCCTGAAGAATATCTTTTCACCGGTGTGTCAATAAATTTTTCAATGCCCGAAAATGAAACGATCTCATTGAATTTGCGGCGTACCTCTTCCTTTTTCATTCCCAGAGTGTATCCACTGATATAAATATTTTCTCTTCCTGTAAGCTCCTGATGAAAACCTGTTCCTACTTCAAGCAAGCTGCTTAATTTGCCATTGCCTTTTACGGTTCCGTGTGTGGGGCGTACAATACGAGAAATAATTTTAAGCAATGTGGATTTACCAGAGCCGTTGCTTCCAATAATACCAAGTGCTTCACCTTTATTTACTTTGATACTGATATCTTTCAGTGCCCATATAAAATCATTATGATCAACAGAAGATTCGCTTTCCTGCAAATTGAAGAAGGGATTTGGCTTTTTCAATACAGACCTGTGCCACCAATATTGAAGATCCTGGCGAAGTGAGCCTGTACCTATAGTGCCAAGCTTATATAACTTAGATAAATGATCTACTTCAATTACCACGTTTGACTCATCCTGCATCATACTACATCAATAAGTTTATCGCCTTGTTTATTAAAAATCATTAACGCACCAAAGGAAACAACAATTGTAAAAAATATACTATAAAGCAACATTGCGAAATTAACCGTTCCTTCTCCCAACAAGCCCATTCTGAATATCTCAAAGAAGGAGGTGAGGGGATTGATCTCAACTAAAATGCGCCATTGTTGTGGAATGGAGGTTAATGGATAAATAACCGGTGTTACAAACATTAAAAGCCTGACTCCCAAACTTACCATGTTACTGATATCCCGGTATTTTGCTGTAAGCACTGAAAATAGCAATCCCATTCCAAGACCAATGAGGCCAATGCATATAATAGCCAGTGGCAAAGCCAGCAGCCAAAAATCAATTACAACTTTTAAGTCTTTAAAAAAAATATAAAAACCAACCATGCACAATAAGAAAAAAAACTGTAAAAGAAAACGAAGAAAATGCGTGCAAACAACAGAAACCGGAATGATAATACGTGGGAAATAAACCTTGCTGAACAAATGGGCATTGTCTTTGAAAGTGGTAGAAGTGCCAGCCCAGCAATCACTGAAAAAGTTCCACAATACTATTCCGGAAAAATAAAAAAGCGCCGGTGGAATTGTGCCGGTAGAAATACCCACCATTTTGGTAAACACTAAAACATAAGTAACTAACGTAACTAAAGGTGGGAATATAAGCCAGAAAGGGCCTAATATGGTTTGCTGGTAATTGAGTAAAAATTCTCTTCTTACCAAGCTGGCTAAAAAATGACGATAAGACCACAACGCTCTAATGTCTTCAATCTTGTAGCTTGTACGGGAAGTAATTTCCCATTGCCATTTAAAATCACTTTTTTGCATTAAATGAACGAAATTATTCAAAAAAACTATCGAAAAAAAATTTGATGCTTTACGGGTAATTTATACGATTTTTTTGCAATTCTAAATTTTTATAGCTTCTCTTTGCTTTGAAAAAGTATTAGTTTTCCAACCAACTTAAAATAGCGTTTATAGAATCAACGTAGTACGGGGTTGAATTTATTTAGCTGAACAGGATGCCAATATATTTTTCAAAATTTTGAATTTATTTTTCCCAGTTGATGTAAAAATATCAAAGTATTTTTATAAGAAGGTTTAAAAGAATAGTTTAGCAGGATGCACTTCAGCCTATGCCTGGTTGAATCTTAAACTAATTTGTAGTATTATTAAAATGATGGTTTTAATAATTAGATAAGTCAATTTGGTTATAGTATTTAATAAATTTCTTTTAAACTTACAATTGTGAATGAACGCATTCCCAAAGCACCTCCTGAAATATTGCCTGTTTCAAATATTGAAGATCGACCACTGTTTTCAGTAATGATACCTTCTTACAATTGTATACATTATTTGAAGCAAACTCTTGAAACTGTTTTAGCTCAGGATCCCGGCAAAGATTTAATGCAGATAGAAGTGGTTGATGATTGCAGTACTGATGGTGATGTTGCAGCTTTAGTAAATCAGTTGGGCAAGGGCAGGGTTTCTTTTTTTCAGCAAAGCCAAAACCGTGGCAGCCTTAGGAATTTTGAAACCTGCTTAAACCGCGCAAAAGGGTATTATGTGCACCTGCTTCATGGAGATGATCTGGTAAAACCTGGATTTTATGAAGAGATAAAAAGCCTTTTTAATAAATATCCTGAAATTGGAAGTGCCATCACAAACTATAACTGGGTAGATGAAAATGAAATACAATCAGATTCTTCACTGGATCTATTACTAACATCAGGTGTATTAGATAATTGGTTATATAAAATAGCTTCACGGCAAATGTTGCAAGCTCCTGCAGTAGTTGTAAAGAGAAGTGTTTATGAAAAAATTGGCGGTTTTTTTGCCGTACATTATGGTGAAGATTGGGAAATGTGGATACGTATAGCATCCCAGTACAAGGTTGCATATTCACCAAAATGCCTTGCCACCTACAGAGACGGCCATAATTCTAATATTTCAACCAAATCAATTTTATCGGGAGAAAACTTCCGGGATCTTTCTACAGTAATTGATATTGTTAAGAATTATATTCCAGAATCAAAAAGAAAAAGCATAAGGCATCTCGCTAAAAAGAACTTCTCAATAAGCTATGCAAAATATTCTTATAAGTTATTCAAAAAAAACCATGCTAATGAGAAAATTGCTGTCAAACTTGCCCTGGGGGCTTTGAAATTTAATATAAATATCAGGAGCGTTTATTGGGCATCCAGGCTATGTGTGGCTTATTTGGAAAGTTTTTTAAGAAAAAATAAGTAATCATATAACCATGCCGTTTTTTCACGCTACTTCCATTATGCCAGTAAAAAGAATGTATTATCTTGCGTTTTATTTTTTCTCCATAATTTTATTCCTTATAATACCGAGCACCTGTACCCATCATTTAAAATATTTATAGCCCAACTTAATTTACATTATGAACATATATTCTAAAAATATTTCAAAGTTATTTTTTAGTGTAGTCATTTCGGGCCTTATATTTTGCTCCTGTGTAAGTTCAAGAGAGGCAGTCTATTTTAATAATGTTCCAGACCAATCATTGAATGTAAATCCCGATGAAGAACAAAAAATCGTGCCTAACGATATTTTGAGTATAACCGTAACAAGCCTCAATGCTGAAGCCAGTCTTAATTTCAATAATTCATCACCAACTAATCCAACAGTAACACCTGGCTACCTTGTAGACAAGGAAGGCTACATTCAGTTTCCTGTTCTTGGTAAATTAAAAGTTGCAGATTTCACAAAAAAACAATTAACTGATAATTTGAGAACATCTCTTATTGATAAAAAATTGCTTATAGATCCTGTTGTCACTATCCGATACCTGAATTTCAGGGTTACAGTGCTTGGAGAAGTACTTAGGCCAACTGTAGTATTAGTTCCTAATGAAAAAATTTCTTTACTGGAAGCGTTGGGCATGGCAGGTGACCTTACCATTTATGCCAGGAGGGATAATGTTACACTTATACGCGATGAAAATGGAAAAAGGTTAATAAAAAGAATTAATTTAAATAATGCCGACATTTTTAATTCGCCATACTATTATCTTAGGTCTAATGATATAATATACGTAGAACCTAATAAAACCAAAATTTCAAGTTCATTACCTCTAAGGCAAAACCTGCCGATAGTATTAAGTGGCTTATCACTTCTTGCAATAATTTTCACACGTATAAATTATAGATAGAAAAAAATAAGATTAATGAATATGGCACAACCAAAGCCGAAAATTCAAATACATCACTCTTTGAGGGTTAAAAAATAAAAATCTTTCTTATTTGCCTTTATTTCTAATCATTTTTGTAATCTTTTTAATCGGAGCATTTAGGTCAAGCGGTGAAATAGTAGGCTTAACCGAACAAAGAGAAATGTACTCGCAAAATGTAGCTGATAATAGTAAAAAGTTGCTGAGCTAAGAATGCAATTATCTATATGAACTTAACGATAATATTCGAATTAAACCCTCAAGTACTTGACTACAACGATCTTAAAGTGAGGGGTTGCAGAAAAAGAATAGAATTGATTAAAAATAGCCATTATATAGATTATCAGTTTCAATTTTCATCTCATAA
>JBDTMP010000258.1:0-4065 GCA_039934215.1 Ginsengibacter sp. | reverse complement strand
CGGAGTTTCAAATTCAGCCCCATGCTCCAGCATCAATTTCATCTTCAAAAACTCATTTTCATTTTTGAGGTTTTCTTCTTCATTTTCTCCAGGCGACTGTTTAGGATTTTCATTCATAAAAGAAAATTATTGAAAATATTTTGTAAAAGACCATCCTTGAAAATCCAAAATGACATTCCACCGGCATTTCATTATAAGTTATTCCGTCAAGTTCTCTTCCTGCTTTTTTCTTATTAACTCCATCCCATTTTTTAATGAAGAATGCAACTTCCTGTTCCTGATAGTGCTGCTTAATATCCCAAACCCAAAGCTCATGCGTTGGCCTTGCTTGCGTTCCGCTTACTGTTATTTCGCCAAAAAATAAATTATTTCTCAATTTCAAAAGTATACAATGCATCAATTATTTGCTTTATCAAGCTGTTGCAAGAAGGTTTCTGCTATTTCAATATGATTATTTCTTTTTGCCACAGGCATTTTATCAAAATTTTTTACAAGCATGCCGATGCGTGGATTGCTTGTAAAATAATCACGGTGTACGTGCATGAAGCGCCAAAATAACCCATCCCATATCTCTTGCCAGGTGTTTTCATTTTTATTGGCTGTATCCGTATTTTTTTTATAATCGCTCATCTTTAAGATATAATTACTGCCGCTGATGTAAGGCTTGGTCATCATTAATCCACCATCGGCAAACTGCGTCATTCCATACGTGTTCGGAACCATTACCCAGTCGTAAGCATCTATATACATTTCCATAAACCATTTATAAACTTCATCTGCTTTGAATTCACATAGCAGCATAAAATTTCCCATTACCATTAACCGCTCTATGTGATGCGAGTAGGCATTATCCAACACGCGTTTTATTACGGTGTCCACGGGCTCTATACCTGTTGCTGCTTCCCAGAATGTTGACGGAATTTTTCGTGTGAATGCCCAGTAATCAGTGGTTCGTTGTTTTCTGCCTTCATATTCATATACCAGGTGAATAAACTCCCGCCAGCCTATAATTTGTCTGATGAATCCTTCGGCTGAATTAAGTGGAATTTTTAATTTCCGGTATGCAGCTATTGTTTCATCTATAACATGTTGCGGTGTTAGCAAACCGTTATTCAGCAACGGTGAGAGCACACTGTGGTATAAAATACTTTGATGCTTTACCATAGCATCTTCGTACATACCAAACTTAGCAAAGCGTTCATATAAAAAATCCTGTAGCCATTTTTCCGCTTCTTCAAAAGTAACCGGATAAAAGCCGTTTATGCTGTGAAAAGGCGGATCGGAAGATCCATAATTATTGCTAAAATACTTTGATGTAAATGCTCTTGCTTCCTTCACATATTTATTTTCTTTAGGAAAGCTATACAATGGTATCGTTTCGTTCTTTGGAAATTTTAAGCGGTTGTCTATATCAAAACTCCATCTGCCGCCTTCGGGCTGGTTTCCTGCTACAAGTAAAATTTTACGTTGCTTACGCTGATGAATATAAAAATCTGTTTGAAAATAAGTCTTCTTATTTTCAAAATATTCCTTCGCATTCTCAGGTGAGTTTAAAAATTGTGGCGTTTCATATTCAGTAAATTTGATATCATTTTTTTTACAGGCGTTTTGCAATCTTCTTCTCAGCCAATCGTCACACACATCTGCATAATTTATTTGCGAAACCTTTTGCTTTTTGAGATAAGGCACCAGCTTCCTGGTATCACAATGTATAGAGGTACATTCTACATACTTAACCGTATAACCATTTTCTTTCAGCCAGTCTTTATAAAACTGCATGCTTGCCCTATGCAATATTATTTTTTGTTTATGAAACTTATACTGTTTAAAAAATAACCATTCTTCCACAATGTAGATTCTATGGGCCTTGTACAATGCCGGATGTTGTTGAAATAACTGGTGCGGAAAGATTAATGTGATTGTCAAACCTGAAATACTTTCAAATTAAAACATCGCTGGTAAAAAAAGGTTTATACAGATCAGAAAAAAATTTCAAGTTTACTTTTTCTCCACTAAATATTTCCAGTATCGCTTCGGCATGTGCTGTATATGCAGCTTCATATTTTTTCGGGCTTTTATGTTTATGCTTTGAAAATATTGTTGCCAGAGGGTTTGATACAATTCTTCCTTTTCATCAAAAATAGTTTTCAGGGATGTTTTATTATTTAAATCGATTTCAAAATTGATGGATACTTCTGCCGCTTTTTCAAGATCGTAATACAATCCGAACTTTCTGCGGATATCATAGATCAACCATTGCTGATCTGCATAGCGCTTTTCAAAATGATTGCTTATTAAAGGAAGCACATTATAATCGGGCCGAATGATGGCATAATACAAATCGTCTTTCGTGCATTGGAAACGTACGAAAGCTTCCATGCGATGCTTTTCCCTGTTCACTTTATGCGTGGTTTGGTGCACCATCAACACGTCAGCATGACTGTAATCATTCTGTATGGATTGGTTGCTTTTAAGTGTATATTGAATATAACGGAGCAACACATTTTCTATATCTCTTATTTCGGATAAAAAAGTTTTGTACAACTGCACCATCTCACGCTGGCTAAGTTTTTCTCTTAATTTATCTGATACTCTTTTACTTTTTACTTTATTTGTAACTGCATGATGGATATCGCCAAAAAGGCTTGTATTGTTTGTGCCTGCTTTACAGATGGAGGGCTGAATAATTTTATATTCATACACTTCGAAAACGGCTGTGAGCCAGCCATCAAAAGTGCCATCGTAAGTAATGATATTCATTTTAAAATAAGCTTGCCTGTGATGAAAAATTATTTTTATACTTACTGTTATTTCCTGATAGAATAAATTGTTTAATCTGCCAGGGTTGCCAGTCCTTCTTTTCAAACAAATTATCTGTATGGATAAAATATTTTGTACGGTTCATTGCAATTCCAATTTTTTTCAGATGCTCCCATGTAATCCGCCTGAACTTTCGTGCAGCACATATTTTATGTGCAGATTGTATCCCGATTCCGGGCACCCGCATCAGTAATAGTTTATCTGCGACATTCACATCGAGAGGAAAAAGATGAAGGTTTCGTAAGGCCCAACTCAGCTTGGGGTCTATATCCATATCAAGTAATGGATTTTCACGGTCAACAATTTCATTTACTTTAAAACCATAAAAACGCATCAGCCAGTCTGCCTGGTACAGCCGGTTTTCTCTTATCATAGGCACCGGCGTACCAATAGCGGGCAGGCGATTATCATTGCTTACAGGCACATAGCCGGAATAATATACACGCCGCATATTGAACTTTTGGTAAAATCCATGAGCGAGGTATAGTATTTCTAAATCGGTTTCAGGTGTTGCGCCGATCACCATTTGTGTACTTTGGCCAGCAGGGGCAAACATGGGTGTTCTCTTAAATAATTTCTTTTCCTCACGGTTGGCCGTAATCGCATTTTTCAAATGGTTCATACTTTGAAACATCAGGGATTGCTTTTTATCAGGAGCTAACAAGGCTAGACTTTTTTCGGTAGGCATTTCTACATTTATACTAAGCCTGTCTGCCCACAACCCGGCTTCTTTTATTAATTCTTCACTGGCTCCCGGAATAGTTTTTAAATGTATGTATCCGTTAAAATTCTCTTCCGTTCTTAATTTTTTTGCAACTTTTATCAACCGCTCCATAGTATAATCCGGGTCTTTAAAAATTCCAGAGCTAAGAAATAATCCTTCTATATAATTTCTCCTGTAAAAATTTATGGTAAGGTCAACGACTTCCTGAATAGTAAAAGCGGCCCGCTTAATATCATTGCTTTTTCGGCTTACACAATAAGCGCAATCAAATATGCAAACGTTTGTTAGCAATATCTTTAATAACGATACGCAACGTCCATCTTCAGTATAGGTATGACAAATACCATTGCTTGCATTACCCAAGCCTTTATTTTTATTTTTTCTATTACTTCCACTACTGGCGCAGCTTACGTCATATTTGGCTGCATCAGCAAGGATGGTAATTTTTTCAGTGATACGGTCAGCGTTCATAGATTATATTATATGTTGCCAGTTTCACAACAAGTTTAGTTTCAAAACAA
>JBDTMP010000257.1:0-1622 GCA_039934215.1 Ginsengibacter sp. | reverse complement strand
TTGATGAGCTGGGGCAATTCATCAAGGCTTGTATTTCTTAAAAACGCTCCCACTTTGGTAATACGGGGATCGTCCTTGATTTTAAAAAAAGTAGATGTGTTTGCATTATTCCCATACAAATTTAAAGCTGAAAGTTCGACAACTTTATCTTCTGCATCAGCAACCATGGTTCTGAATTTAAAAAAGTTGAAAACTTTAAATCCCCTTCCCGCTCTTTTTGATGTATAAATAGCAGGTCCTTTTGATTCCAATTTAATTGCTATCACTATCAAAAGAAACAGGGGAGAAAGTGCAATTAGCAATAAACTTGCTATAACTATATCAAACCCTCTTTTCCAATAACCTATTTTATTAATTTCGGATGACGAAGAAATTGAGGTTAATTGGGTGGCTTTTTGACGTGAATGTGATTTCACTTTTTTGAGAAATGAAGCTTTTTTATATAGTTCGTTGCAGTAATCGCTAATGTTTACTATGTCATCTGCCAGTCCTATTTCTTTCAACTGTGGTAATTGCTTTTTGTTGAGCGCAGTTTCATTGTAAATAACTGGTATAGCAGCGCTCCAGGAATTAGAACTTAAAAATTTGCTGAATTTAAAAAGCTGATCATTATTAAAGGGTATGTCAATAATAATAACATCAGGAAGAGTATGACCTGCAGAATGAAGAGATAGTAAATGTTCTTTGGCTAAGAATAAACTAACTGAGTTGTGGCTGCTGTCAAAAAAAGAAAGGCATTTGCTTGTTTTATTTGCAGATTTTCCTATGTAAAGGAAAGCCTTTTCGGCTTTTTCCGAATAAGAGGGAGGTTGCTCAGTAATATGCTGAACAAAATCGTTTTGAGAATGTAAAATTGTAGTTCCAGTAATCATTTCAGAGTGCGTTTAGAAAGTAAAAAAATAATTAATGGAAGTTCATGGTATTAAGGATTATTTTCAATTTTTAGTTTAGATTAAATATTTTTCTTTTTTTATATAAAATTTGCGATTCGTTTGTAGTCAAAATTGTTTGATTAATTTTTTCTGAAAGTTCTAAAGGATTAAATGGCTTCGTAAAAAATGCATGAACATTGCTGCCGTGACAAACAGATGTTAGCTCTTCAAAATTGGTATTGGATAATACAATAACCGGAATATTACGCAAAAGACTACTTGATTCTAAATGATATAAGAATTCTACATTTTCATCTTGCGCATTTTCAACGCTGAGTATAATAAGATCAATGGCTTTTCCTGATGCAATTCTTTCCATTGCCTCGTAATTATCTTTAAACGAAAACACTTCGTATTTATCTTTGAGCAATGTCTCAATAAGAAAACAGATAGACCTGTTTTTTTCAATACACAAAACATTCTTTTTCATAACTCAAATTATTGCTCTAAAAAAATTGATAATGCCTACGGGTAATGCATAGAATTCACGACAAAGGAGATTTGGCTTTGCCATGGGACTGTTGTACGTAATTCCGGTTTAGGAACATGGAAGATATGGAACCAAAAAATAACCTGAGGGGGCGGTTATTAGTAAGGAAAGGTTACATCAGAGGATTGAATATTTCAATTCAAAAAAACAAATTACAACATAAAAGTAATATTGATTTTTTGGAAAAGCAAATGTAAGTG
>JBDTMP010000256.1:0-3961 GCA_039934215.1 Ginsengibacter sp. | reverse complement strand
AAATGTTGTGCAGCGATTGCGACATTCCTGCTCTAAATAAATATTTAAATGCATTTGAACAAATTTGTATAGGCAATAATAACGCCGGGCCGATTGGTAAACTGCCTATGCCGGAACGCTTCCGCTGGCTTACGGCTACACGCAGCACAATGGTACAGACTTCTAAAGTCCATCCGGGTTTTTGCGACGATGGAGGAGAAATGCTGGAGAAATTATTTAGAGAATTGGTAGAATAACTTTTTGTAAAATTTCTTGCAGCCTTGTTTTAAAAAACGAGACTTAACAAATAGGAAGTTTTCGATTACTCAGCAATCCTGCTCTACTTTCATAACCCAGTAATCGGGCATTATTATTATTTCTTCAAGGCCACGTTTTTCATGAACTTCCAGCTTTTTAAAACTATCGCCGATACAGGGATCATTTCTAAATGTTGCAGTGCCGATATAGTCATCGTTATAGAAACAAAAATATTCTTCGCCATAAATAAGAATGTCCATAGAATGGTTTTTAATGGATTATTGGAATTTGTTACAAGCCTGGCTTAGGGGCTTTAATATGTAACGAAACTTTTGAAGAATTATTTTTTAGAATTACTGCTATTCAGTTTTTCTAAAAAATGAGCTAAGCCGTTAAGAGTATATTTGGATAGCAAAAAAACTAAACCATTTTTTGATTGGCTATTATTTCCATTGTAAGTTATAAGGCGGAATTCAAAAAATAAGAAATGTCATTTAGAGAAAACAAGCTAAGGAGATAGGAATGATAGAAAAAAATTCTTTTCGCAAGGGAAAAATAAAAAGTCCTTGGTTCTAAATGCCATATGAAAATATTTATGTAAGTAGACTCGCTATTTTTTCGCAATCAAGTTCAATAATTTTCTATCCAGCTTGTGGCCGTACCAGTCTTCGTACGCAACATCGGACCTGTTAGAATCAAGTATGCCAAAATCTCCGATGAAATTCCATAGCGCAATGCCAATATTATTTGAAAAAAGAATATCCGTCACATCAGTAAACCATGCGATAAATACGTCGTGTGGCGTTCTTCGCCACGCTCCTCCTTCACCACAATGTACGCCCACACCTTGTTTGGTAAGTTCTATCCAGGGCTTGTAAAAATCTTCAAGTATCTGCCTGCTTAAATATTTTTCTCCTACCTGTCCCGGCCATTTAGGTTCGGGCAAATTGGTTGTGTCTTTATTCGCCCATGGCGCTTTGTAATGAGATATTTGATGCGGATTGTATGCCCGGCAGCTTTGAGCAATATTTAGATCAGCCAGTTCTGGTATCACAAGGCTGCCCCCATTATTTCCGTCAGCGATTACAATAGCATCCTTCTTTTCTTTTCTTATTGCATCCCTGGCTCCTCTTGCAACTTTACGGTATACATCCCCCGGCACAGGCCCGCGTGATGAATGCTGGTCATTCATATCATCCCGCATACCGGGCTCATTTACCAGGTCAAAACTCACGAGCTTACCGGACGTATTCTTATACCGTTTTGCCCACATACTCCAGTGAAAATAAAAAGCATTTTGCGCAGCTTCATCTTTCCATAAATTAAAGGGTTCATTAAAACCTGCATTCACACAATAACCGGGCGCCCGGTGGAGGTTAATACTGGTATGCATATTATATTTATGTGCCATCTGCACAAGACTGTCAATATCATCCACAGCTTCGTTATTTATTTTATAAACATCGTCCGGGGTAATATTTTTTGTACGATCTATGTTTAAGTAACATGGATAAGCCATTGGAATTCGGACAAAATCAAAGCCCCAGTCACGCATCCATCTAAAATGATCTTCTTTGGTCGGGTGATGATTGTGTGCCGGGTCGGGTGAGTAAAAATCAAGCAGGTTAAAACCGCGCCAGCCGGGCAAAGAATTGCGTGGATTTTTATTGGCTGCAAATGAGGTACCGGCTGCCAATGCTAATGTCGTAAGACTCGTATTTTTGATAAAAGATCGGCGAAGCATATCGTTATTTTATGGTTGAGAGGTGCCCTGCACAGGATAAGCAAGTTAAGAATTTATTCATGTAATCCTGGTACACCTAATTGATTGTTGAATGTTTATTTATGCAAGACCCGTAAGTTGTAAACTTAATTCTTTTAACCTTTTTCTTGCCTTCGCATCATAAGCCTGTGCATTGGCTTTTGCTTCTTTTTTTACATTAAAATATTTTCCTGAAACATTTTTTAAGTCAGGCGAAGTCGCTAAAAATATTTCGGCTTCAGCGCCGCTTTGAGGTGTGCCCAGCGGTTTAATGTTTGCATCACGAACCATGTTTGTATCGAGGTAAGTTCCGGGGTGCAATGCGTTTACTGTAACGTTATTCGATTTTAGCTCTTCTGCTAAATCTATTGTAAACATGATCAAAGCAAGCTTGCTTTGGCAATAAGCTGTGGTACCGTCAAAATTTTTTTCCAGCATTATATCGTCAAAATTAACCGGGCATTGCCCTGCGGAGCTTACATTTATGATTCGCGACGGAGCTGCTCTTTTTACCGCGGTCAACAACAAATTTGTAAGAAGAAAAGGCGCAAGATAATTAACAGCCAGGCGCAATTCAGTTCCATCTTTTCCATAACGTTGAGCTGCAAAGCCCGCGCCGGCATTGTTTATAAGAATATCAATTTTGTCATGTTTACCCAAAACATTTTTTGCAAGCTGGCGAACTTCATCCATGGATGAAAAATCAGCAACAAATCCTTCAATGCTCTGATTGCCGGTTGATGATTTTATTTCTTTGATTACATTATCTAGTTTTTCCTGATTTCTTCCATGAAGAAGTAAATGGTTATTCTTTGCTAATTCAATTGCCGCGTATTTACCAATGCCATCCGTAGCACCGGTTATTAATATTTTTTTAGAATTCATTCTATTACTTTTAATGAGGCCTTCAACCCCAGGTTACTTTTGCAATAAAATTCTTTTAATTCAAATATGCGATCGCCAGCATTTCTGTGTTTAAAGTGGAAAATCTTTTTAATGATTCACCAGCTTCATCGCGCCTTCACTATACCTTTCGCCCACATCAGGATGTCTTGAAACGATATCCTGAATTGTGTCCAAATCCTGCCGGCTTAAACTTATATCAACTGCTTTGGCATTTTCTTCGAGATATTTTATGCGCTTTGTACCGGGAATAGGAATGATATCATCGCCCTGCGCTAAAACCCATGCCAGTGCCAGTTGTGCAGGTGAAGCATTTTTTGATTTTGCGAATTCCGAAAAATCATCAACAAGTTGCTTGTTATTTTTCCAATGCTCATCATCGAAGCGTGGTAACGTTCTGCGGAAATCGTCGGCGGCTAAATTATTTGTATCGCTAACGGTTGCGGTTACCAGCCCGCGGGCAAGTGGAGAATATGGAACGAACGTGATACCGAGCTCACGAACCGTATTTAAAATTTCTCCTTCTACATCCCTTGTAAGTAATGAAAACTCACTTTGGAGAGCGGCAACAGGATGCACCTTGTATGCGCGCCTTATTGATTTAGCAGATGCTTCCGATAAACCAAGGTACCGAACTTTACCTTCCTTCACCAGATCGGCCATGGCGCCAACCATTTCTTCAACAGGAATATTTGGATCAATGCGGTGGGCATAATATAAATCAATGGTATCAATTTTTAAACGCTTTAAACTTTCCTCAACAGCTTGCTTTACATAAGCGGGCGAGCCATCAAAATAGGTTCCCGGCCTGCCCGAAAAACCATCGCTGCCTTCTTTCACCCTGAAGCCAAATTTTGTCGCGATAAATATTTTATTCCTGTTTGGCACAAGTACTTTTGAAATTAATTCTTCATTATGGCCTTGTCCATACATATCAGCTGTATCCCAAAAGTTGATGCCCAGTTCCAATGCCCGTTCTAAAACCGAAATACTTTCTTTATCATCCCTCGGCCCATACGCAAAGCTCATGCCCATGCAACCTAACCCGATGGCTGATAA
>JBDTMP010000255.1:0-3098 GCA_039934215.1 Ginsengibacter sp. | reverse complement strand
ACGTATGCTACTTCATCAATAATATTACCCTGGTTATTTAAAATTATTACATCGCCTTTGTCGTTTGAAAAGGAGGGCATACTGCTGACATTGATAAAAGCATTGGGGTTAGTCGTAATGTATTGATTTTTTACAGTTGCAGAATTTGTAGAGATGACCATAAAATCCTGTGGAAATAATAAAATACTTTCTGTTGCTAATTGCTGAATGCTGCCTACACCGCCGTTACTTCTATTAGCAATGTACACATGACTCAAGTCAATTATTTTGGAAGAACGGTTATACAGTTCTACATAATCAACTCCATCAGGTTTTGGATGATACAATATTTCATTGATCACAATATCGAGGCTATCCGCATCCTGCGCAATGCCAAATTTTGCACTGTTATTTGAGCCAATTATATTGCCCTTACAATCAGTAACATTTACTGCAGTAATAGTGTAAATAACATTCGTTGCAAGGGATGCATTTAATACAATATTTACTTTATCAAAAACAGGCGAAGTACTTGCTGCGCTTAATATATTAATTCCATTGTCAATTCTGTAGTTAGTGGCTGTGGCGGCTTTAAGACTATCTAACGGTTCGTCATACACTAAAGTAATAGTGGTATTATTTATTGCAAATGCTCTCAAAAGGCCCGGCGCTGTTTCATCGTCGTTGACGGCATCAACTGAATTTTTTTCTCCAGGCGTACCTCCATTTGCATCTATACTTGCTTTCCAGTTGCTCATACCGTTGCATGGATTTTTTGTATCGATCATCTCCAGTGTCCAGCCGCCATCTTTTTTTATTTCATTCTGATACCAGGCCGATGAATATTGAAGTGAATGAATCGTCTTACCTGTTGCAGAAATCAATGCAAGAAGCTCTCCATCATTATCAAGAGAAGGGAAACTGGTGACACTGATCGTGGTTCCAAATGAAGAAAGTTCCGGGACCGCGGAGCCGGTACATACAATTACAAAGCTATCAGGCTGTAGGATAAAATTTGGCATTCCGCCGGATTGTCCTGCTGCATCGTATAATCTCCATCCAAATAAATTGATTGGAAAAGAAGAGGTATTTTTTAATTCAATCCATTCACTGTTTGGCAATCCTGCCTGTGGTGTTGGATCAGCCATTAATTCATCAATCACGACGTCATATTGCTGAGGTGTATAAAAACTAAAAGTTGCAGTACCATTATTAATGACGTTTCCAGAGAGGTCTGCAACTCCATTTGCTGTAAGCGTGTAAACGACCGCGTTAGCAAAGCTTGCAGCAAAGGCGAGATGAACCAGCGAAGGGTTTGCCGCATCTTGCACGGCTGTAGCGGGGCTTCCTAAATTACTGCCGGCTGAATAGTTATTCAAAAGTTGGCCGCTTGAAGGTTCTACCGGTTCATCAAATAATATATCGACTGAATTGGAAGAAATTGCGGTTGCGGATTGTATTACAGGCGGTGAGGTATCAGGTACATAATTTTTTATTTCTATATCATCAAAAAAATGCTTTTGAAAAAAACTTGCTGTGCTTTGTTTAATAAAAAATCCAAAAAAAGCAGAAGAAGTATATGTTGCGTCTGTAACGGATCCTTCGCTGGTATAAGAATTTCCTGAGCCGCTGAGATCCCTACTTAATACCCATTGATTCGAAGCATCCCTGGTTACTTTTATTTTCGTTACGCTATTACTGCTGTTTAAAATTCCATCAACGCCGTCAATTATTTTTGTAATACTGCCGCCTGCATCCTTCCGGTAAAGACTTATTTCATCATCTGTATTTCCTATTCGCACAAAATACCCGGTAGTTGTGCTTAGGGTTAAATCACTTGCCGAAGCTGTTAAATAAACATCAATATAATTAGCCGAAGAAGGATTGAAGCTTATCTGGATATACATTTGCCACTCCGCTTCAGTCGCAAGAGAATTTGGTGTAGTGAGAAAATAATTGCTATTTGCAACCGTGTTATTACTTTGAAGTTGTAGGGCTGTGTTGACGATAAAATCAGAAGTATTGCCTGACCATGAAGGATTGGTGGTGAAATTCCCGTCATTAAAATTTTCTGTGAGTTGAGCATGAGCTCTAAAGCTGAATAATATAAGCACCAAAAAACAGGAAAAAAAATTCCTTAACATAAACAGTAGGTTTATTTTAAAGATACTTACTTTATATAACCGGGTTTTGAAAAAAACTTAATTTAGATGAAAAAATCATAATGAAATGAGAATCGCTATAGTAGGTGCTACCGGCCTTGTGGGAAGTAAAATGTTGCAGATACTTGAAGAAAGAGACTTCCCGGTAACAGAAATTATTCCCGTTGCTTCGGAAAAATCAATTGGTAAAGAAATTATTTTTAAAAACAAAAAATACAAAGTCGTATCCGCTGCAGATGCCATCGCTGCGGCGCCTGATCTTGCTTTATTTTCAGCAGGTGGAAGCACCTCGCTTGCCCTGGCTCCGCAATTTGCTGAAGCAGGTATTACAGTTATTGACAACTCTTCCGCCTGGAGAATGGATCCTGAAAAAAAATTAATAGTGCCTGAAGTAAATGCTAATGTGCTCACCGAGGAAGATAAAATTATCGCGAATCCTAATTGCTCAACCATACAAATGGTGTTGGTATTAAATCCTCTGCACAAAAAATACAAAATAAAAAGGGTTGTGGTTTCTACCTATCAAAGTGTGACTGGTACAGGTGTTAAGGCGGTTCAGCAAATGCAGAATGAGCGTGAAAATACTAAAGGTGAGATGGCTTATAAATATCCCATAGATAAAAATGCAATTCCACAGATTGATGTATTCACTGAAAATGGCTACACAAAGGAAGAAATGAAAATGGTGAATGAAACGAGGAAAATTATAGGCGATAATAGCATTCAACTAACGGCTACCTGTGTCCGGATTCCTGTAGTTGGTGGCCATAGCGAAAGCGTAAACATTGAATTTGAAAATGACTTTGAGCTTGATGAAGTGAAAAATATTTTGTCAAATGCACCAGGAGTTATTGTCGAGGATGATATTGACAATTTCGTTTATCCTATGCCGTTAACAGCTCATGAAAAAGACGATACTTTCGTAGGCCGCCTGCGGAGGGATGAATCTCAGCCCAA
>JBDTMP010000254.1:0-14336 GCA_039934215.1 Ginsengibacter sp. | reverse complement strand
TGCATTGATTGCTTTATTCTGGACATTCCAAAGAATATTTCAATTCTGACATAATAAAAAAGCGGCCAGGCATAAGCCCCACCGCTTTCATCAAAATTTATTTATCATAAATATCTAAACAACCTGAGAACTACAATCTAAATTTCCTGTAAAATATTTTGGTCTTTGGTTTCCAGCAATGAAAATCCCATAAGATATTCATCTACTTTTTTTGCACATTCCCTTCCTTCAGATATTGCCCAAACAACCAAGGATTGACCCCGGCGCATATCGCCCGCTGTAAAAATTTTAGGAATATTAGTATGATAGTTTTTCTCGTTTGCTTTTACATTGCCTCTTTCATCAAGCTCAATTCCAAGCTGTGCAATTAATCCTTCGTGCTGAGGATGCACAAACCCCATGGCAAGCAACGCAAGTTCACATGGAATTTCTGTTTCACTTCCAGGCACCTCTTCATATTTAGCCGGTTTCTTGTCTTCAGAAAATTTCCATTCAAGATCTACAATTTTTAATGCCTTTAGATTTCCATTCTCATCACCAATAAATTCTTTAGTTGCGATTGCCCAATGGCGTTGAACACCTTCTTCATGGGAACTTGTAGTTTTTAGTATCATGGGATAAGTAGGCCATGGCATATAAGTATGCCTGTCTTCAGGCGGCTTTGGCAGTAGCTCAAACTGGGTAACCGATTTTGCCTTGTGCCTGTTAGAAGTTCCCACGCAATCACTTCCTGTATCTCCTCCACCGATAACTATTACATTCTTATTAGTAGCCAAAATATCCTCTCCACTAACTTCCCTATCCGAAACCCTTTTATTTTGTTGCGTTAAAAAATCCATGGCAAACTCAATTCCCTTTAATTGTCGTCCTGGAATATTCAAATCCCGGGGAATGGTAGAACCTCCTGCCAATACAATCGCATTGTATTCTCTCAACAAATCATTGATGCTGATATTCACTCCCACATTTGCATTGCAGATAAATGAAACACCTTCCTCTTCCATTAATTTCACTCTTCTTTCTACAACCCATTTCTCCAATTTAAAATCAGGAATTCCATATCGAAGCAATCCACCAGGCATATCGTCCCTTTCAAAAACAGTAACAGTATGGCCTGCATAATTTAATTGGACTGCTGCTGCCATTCCAGCAGGGCCTGAGCCAACAATAGCGATCTTCTTCCCGGATCGTATATTCGGTTTTTTAGCTTGCACAAATCCCTTGTCAAAAGCTATTTCTATAATATGCTTTTCTATTTCCTCTATTGTAATTGCCGGCTGATTGATTGCTAAAACACATGAGGATTCACACGGAGCGGGGCAAATACGGCCGGTAAATTCAGGGAAATTATTAGTAGAAGTAAGTATATCGTAAGCTTCTTTCCAGCTTTTGCGATAAACAGCATCATTAAAATCAGGTATTACATTTCCAAGAGGGCAGCCTTCATGGCAAAAAGGAGTTCCGCAATTCATACAACGGGCTGATTGCTGATTCAATTTTTCATCAGAATACCTGTTTACAAACTCATTGTAATCATTTAGTCTTTCCCCCGGCAAGCGCTTTTCCGGTAATTCCCGGGTAAATTCTAAAAAGCCTGTTATTTTTCCCATGTATAAATTATACTTTTTTCTTAATAATAATGCTGAAGGTTGGCGACGGGGAATCGATCTGATTTCGTTACCTGTTCACCTCAACCTTTTGTTTCTTTTCCATCAACGCCCTTTTATAATCTTTTGGAAAAACCTTTACAAAATTCTTTAGCTGATTTTCAAAATCGTTTAATACAAATTTTGCTACTGTACTATTTGTATAGTGAAAATGCCTGCTAATCATTTCAACTAATAATTTTTCATCATCTTCCTCAATGCGGTCAAGATCTACCATTTCTGTATTGCACAATGATTCAAAATTATGCCGCACGTCATATACATAGGCAATACCGCCACTCATGCCGGCGGCAAAATTTCGTCCCGTTTCACCAAGTATTACGACATTTCCGCCAGTCATATATTCGCACCCATGGTCTCCTACTCCTTCCACAACTACACTTGCCCCTGAGTTTCGGACACAAAATCTTTCACCTGCTTTCCCTCTCACATAAGCTTCGCCGGAAGTAGCGCCATAAAATGCAACATTGCCAATAATAATATTTTCTTCCGGAATAAATCCAGCCTGTGATGATGGATAGGTTATTAGTTTAGCACCGCTCAATCCTTTCCCAAAATAGTCATTGGCATCGCCTTCCAGTTCAAGTGTTACACCTTTCGTATTAAAAGCGGCAAAGCTTTGCCCGGCAGTACCTGTGAGCTTGTAGTAGATAGTATCGTCAGGTAAACCCTGCGACTTATAAATCTTTGTGATCTCGTTTGATAAAATTGTTCCTGTTGCCCTGTCAGTGTTTTTAATTGCAAATGAAGCTTTTACTTTTTCCTGATGGTCGAGTGCAGGCTGTGCTGCTTTCAACAACTGCCAGTCAAGCACTTCATTCAAGCCATGATCTTGTTCTTCAGATTTAAATAATCCTGTAAACTCTGAAGCAGGTTCTTTGTACAAAATATCAGAAATATCAAGATTTTTATATTTCCAATGTTCAACATTTTCTCTTCTTTGGAGGTAATCAACCTGGCCGACCATTTCATTGATAGTTCTAAAACCTAACTCCGCCATTATCTCTCTCAACTCCCTGGTGAGAAATTTAAAAAGGTTTACAACATGATCGGCATCACCGGTAAAACGACCGCGAAGTACAGGGTCCTGGGTTGCAACACCTACAGGGCAGGTATTTAAATGACACTTCCGCATCATGATGCAACCTTCCACAATGAGCGCTGCTGTAGCAACCCCCCATTCTTCCGCGCCGAGCAGAGTGGCGATTGCAATATCACGGCCGGTTTTTAACTGTCCATCAGTTTGTACAACCACCCTGCTGCGCAATTTATTTTTTACCAGCGTTTGATGTGTTTCTGCGAGACCCAGTTCCCAGGGCAATCCTGCATGCTTTATAGAACTTATCGGTGAGGCGCCTGTTCCGCCGTCATGGCCTGAAATCAATATGACATCGGCTTTGGCTTTTGTAACTCCCGCGGCAATAGTTCCTACGCCAGCCTTTGAAACCAGCTTAACATTTATTCTTGCAGCCCTGTTTGCATTTTTTAAATCAAAAATTAATTGCGCAAGGTCTTCGATGGAATAAATGTCATGATGCGGTGGGGGAGAAATTAATCCAACACCTGGTGTCGCATGGCGAACTCTTCCAATCCAATCATCGACCTTGTGGCCGGGCAACTGGCCGCCTTCACCAGGTTTTGCTCCCTGGGCCATTTTAATTTGCAGTTCGTCAGCTTCCGTAAGGTATTCGCTGGTGACTCCAAATCTCGCCGAAGCAACCTGTTTAATTGCACTACGCATGGAATCTCCATTAGGAAGCTTTTCATACCTGATTCCATCTTCTCCACCTTCTCCTGTGTTACTTTTACCACCGAGCCGGTTCATCGCAATGGCAAGGGTAGTATGAGCTTCCCAGGAAATAGAGCCAAAAGACATTGCGCCTGTCGCAAATCTTTTATAAATATTTTCGGCAGGCTCAACTTCATCAATAGATATGGACGGGCGGTTGTGCTTAAATTGAAATAAGCTTCTTAGCGTAGCCGCTTTTTCACTTTGATCGTTTACAAGCTTTGAATATTTTTTAAACGTATTATAATCATTCAGTCTTGTGGAATATTGTAATAAATGAATAGTTTGTGGATTGAATAAATGAAATTCACCCTTTCTTTTCCATTGATATAAGCCGCCGGTTGTCAACCGGTCTATAGGAATATTTTTTTTGCTAAAAGAGAAGAAATGTTTGATAAGTGTTTCCCTCGCAATTTCATCAAGCCCCATCCCTTCGATTCTTGAAACAGCTCCATTAAAATATTTGTCTACAACACTTTTGTTAAGCCCTATTATCTCAAAGATTTGTGCTCCCTGGTAAGATTGCAGCGTAGAGATTCCCATTTTGGAAAAAACCTTTAGCAACCCATCATTTACTGCTTTGATGTAATTCTTTTTTAGCTGGCGTGCATCCAGGTCAGTTTGTAATCTACCGGTAAGCTTCATATCCCTGATGGAAGAAAGTGCCAGGTAAGGATTGATAGCAGTGGCGCCAAAGCCAATGAGACAGGCAAAATGATGAACTTCCCATACGTCTGCAGCTTCAATTACCAGCCCTACTTTCCCCCGTAACCCTTTTTTTATCAGGTGATGGTGAACAGCGGCGGTAGCTAATAAAGAAGGAATGGCGGCATGCTCTGAATCTATCGCCCTGTCTGATATTATTAATACCTCGAAACCGTCTTCCACTGCATCTGTAGCATACCGGCAAAGGCGGTCAAGCCCTTTTTGCATAGAACCGTGTTTACCATCAGCGATAAAATAGGATTGCAAGGTATGCGCCTGGAAAATTCCCGTATCAATACTTCTTATTTTTTCGAGTTCCCTGTTAGAAAGTACGGGATGTTTTAGCGCAAGGCTATGGCAAGCCAATGGATCTTCTTCAAGGAGGTTCCCATTGTTACCAACGAATGTTACTAACGACATTACAAGTCTTTCTCTTATAGGGTCAATCGGGGGATTAGTAACCTGCGCAAAAAGCTGCTTAAAATAACTGCTTAAATGTTGGGGCTGATCACTTAAAACCGCAAGTGGAACATCACTGCCCATTGAGCCGGTAGGTTCCTTACCATCTAATGCCATGGGAGCAATTAATACGTCAAGGTCTTCAGTAGTATAGCCGAATGTTTTTTGATATTTAAAAACCTGGTCATGTTCAAGATGGGTGAACATAACTCTTGGCTCGGGCAATTCTTCAAGGCGTATTTTATATTTATTCAGCCATTCGCTGTAAGGTTTTTGTGAACAGATTTTTTGCTTAATTTCTTCGTCACTTATGATTCTTCCTTCTTCAAGGTCAACTACAAACATTTTCCCCGGCTGCAATCTTCCCTTCTCTTTTATAAGTTTCGGATCTACGGGGAGCACGCCGGTTTCAGATGCCATGATCACCCTGTCATCGGTAGTGACACAATATCTTGAAGGACGCAGTCCGTTTCTATCGAGCGTAGCGCCTATTAATTTTCCATCAGTAAAAGAAATAGAAGCCGGCCCATCCCATGGCTCCATGAAAGATGAATGAAATTCATAGAAAGCTTTTTTCAACGGATCCATTTTATCATTACCATCCCAGGCCTCCGGTATCAACATCATCATTACATGTGGCAAAGATCTTCCGCACAACATAAGAAGC
The DNA here is from genome assembly GCA_039934215.1 of Ginsengibacter sp. Taxonomy (GTDB): domain Bacteria; phylum Bacteroidota; class Bacteroidia; order Chitinophagales; family Chitinophagaceae; genus Ginsengibacter. The sequence continues at coordinate 9,049 of JBDTMP010000254.1, read as the reverse complement.
TCAATAATATTGTCAAGGCTTGCGGAGTCTGATTGCCCGGCTTCAACAACGGGCAATAGCATATCCATTTCTTCCTTAGTAAAAAATTTAGATACAAAGCCTTTCTCGCTGGTTCGCAGCCAGTTTAAATTTCCCTGCAAGGTATTTATCTCTCCATTATGTGCAATATACCTGAATGGCTGGGCCAGTTTCCATGAAGGAAAAGTATTGGTTGCAAACCGGGAGTGGATCAGGCCAAATGCTGACACTATTTTTTTATTACTGAGATCGGGGAAATAAGAACGCAATTGCATGCTTGTGAGCTGTCCTTTATAAATCACAGTTTTGTAAGAAAGTGAAGTGATGTAAAAACCTATGGCATCTTTCCTTACCGTATTATGTATCGTTTGAGCAGAATAATTTCTTAAGACAAATAGTTTTCTTTCGAAGTCATCGGGTTTATTAAGATGATCGGGACAGGCAATAAAAACCTGCTCGATTTCCGGCTCTACCGATAAAGCTGTAAGGCCGATATCATGCGTATTTACAGGCACTTTACGATAACCAATAATCTCGAGGCCGAGTGTTTCAGCACACCTGTTGAAGATATCACGGCACTCTTCTCTTAAACGTATATCTTTTGGAAAAAACAATACACCTACCCCATACTTTCCGTAAGGCGGTAAATGAATACCCAGCTTAATGCATTCATCAAAGAAAAACTCATGAGGAGTTTGTATGAGAATCCCGGCTCCATCACCTGTGTTATTTTCACAGCCGCAAGCACCCCTATGCTCCATATTTTCCAAAATGGTTAATGCATCTGATATGATCTGGTGACTTTTATTACTCTTTATATTAGCTACAAAACCAATACCGCATGAGTCATGTTCAAATTGGGACGAGTATAAACCTTTACTTGACATAAGCATTAAACTATTTACTATCTTTTATTTTTATTATCTAAATTTTTAAGCTACCGGCTGAGCATATTTATTCCATTAGGGGTACTCCTGAAATTATTCCTATTACGCCCGCAGATAAAATTAAATATAGGGTTATTATACTATGGGCAACTCGTAAATTTTATAGCCATATTCAAACTGGCAAGGGGATTTGAGCGTTTTTATCTACAATCTCCAACTTTACTTACGCTATTATTCCATTCCTTATTGAAAACGCGTTTACACAAATACAAATTGACATGGTTAAATAATTGATTTCCGTAACACAATCAAGTTCATTTGAAAGAACTGTTTGTAAATTTTTTCTTCATAAAAAACCCGGGGTTAATCAGGCCCCGGGTTAAGTTATCAACAAGCATACAAAAAACTATCTTATTTTTTTAAACATTATTATGTAACCGCAAACATTTTTCTTTTTTTGTTTATTCACCTGCACCGGTTTTATCATGTGGTACTCTGTGAACTTTGGGATGTAGGGATAACTGATAATATTACCCTGCACATCATCTCCGTAGTGCTTCTGGTAGAAAACCTGTTTTTCCCTGTAGTCATACATTCTTACCTCGTACAATTTTGAAGAAAGATCGCCGATAAACACAAACTGGTATAAGCTTCCTTCATTCAGGGGAACAATTACGGGCATCTCATACTCACTCTCCATCATCATAGTAGCTTCCCTCACCACCACAAAACCTTGTTTATAAAATCCGGCTTTTAAACTATCCGCCTCTTTTTTTAACGTGGAATCAAAACATGAAACCTGGCGGATAACTTCCTGGCCATTTGCATTTATATGCAAGCATATCAATAGGGTTAAAATTGGAATAAGGTTTTTCAATAGGTTTCTTTTGGGTAACGGAAAGTGGGTAAAAACAATATTACAAAAATTAGCTGAGTTGGTAAAGAGATTTAAACAATTTTTTTTTAGTAAAAACCTGTTCACCCTTTACCGGTTGCTCCATACCGCTAACGGTAATTTTAATAAGTTATTGCCGGAATTTTATCCACGATTTATGAATATTCCATTAGCCTGGGACGTGGAAGTTATAACAAGTTCATTTATACAAACATTAGCTGGAAGAGATGCGGAATAAAATATTACATCGGCGATGTCGGTGGCGGTAACCGGCTTAAATCCATCATACACTTTTGCCGCAGTTTCGGCATCTCCTTTAAATCTTACCAGTGAAAATTCTGTTTCAACGGCGCCTGGCTTTATGTTCGTCACCTTAATATTATGATGTAACAGATCAATCCGCATCGACCGGCTGATGGCATCAACCGCGGCTTTGGTCGCGCAATAAACATTTCCTTTTTCATACATATCATCTCCGGCCACTGAACCAAGATTAATAACGTGCCCGCTGTTTCTTTTTACCATAAAAGGCACCACCGCCTTACTCACATACAGGAGGCCGTTTACATTCGTATGAAGCATGGTATCCCAATCAGTAATATCTGCCTCATCAAAATAATCCCTGCCCAGGGCAAGGCCCGCGCTGTTAATAAGAATATCAATGGCTTTCCATTTATCGCCGAATGAATGAATACTTTCAAAAACTTCTTCCCTGTTCTGCACATCAAATTCCGCGCAAAGAACATCTACCTTATATTTCTTTTCCAGCGAGTTTTTAATCTCCAGCAGCCGTTCTTTTCTTCTTCCATTTATAATGATCGCATCGCCATTAGCGGCAAACTTCTCTGCGCATTCCTTTCCGATACCTGAGGTAGCGCCAGTGATAAATACAATTCTATCCATAAAAATTCTTTACATAATTTAAAGGTCACGGGAAACCTACAGATTTTAAATAACACTACCTGATTAATGTCACAATTCCTCTCTTAAAAATTTTGTTATCCTGGAAATCTATTCCTTCTACAATCCAAACATATACATCCGGGCTTTGAGGTTTGCCTTGATAAGTGCCATCCCAACCTTCGCTCTGCCGGCTTGTTGAAAATACCAATTGACCAAATCTGTTATAAATGCGGAAATAATTAAATTTTTTCATACCTACCGGAACGGTCCTGAAAACTTCATTTACGTTATCCCCGTTAGGAGAAAATGCATTTGGCAAATATAACCCCGCTGCAACTTTATATACCGTAACATCTATTGTATCGGTACCGCTGCAGCCTGCACTATTAGAAGCTCTTAGTATGTATTGCTGGTTATTCAAAGGCTTAGCAAGCGGGTTAGCGATAGTGGGATTGCTCAATCCTGCCGCAGGCGACCAAAAATAAAACTGTCCTCCCGTTGCCTGTAATTGTAATGGCTGATTCAATACAATAGCAGTATCACGAGGGCCTGCATCAGCGGCAATCGGAGGAAATACGGTTACAGTTACATCATCGGATGCAGGTTTTGGGCATCCAAGAATATCAGTCACTGTCACTGTGTAGGTGATCGTATTACCAGGATTTGACACAGGGTTTGAAACGGATGGATCAGATAAATAGCTCACTGGAGACCAGGTATATTGACTTCCGCCCGAGGCGTGCAATTGCACAATACCATTGAAGCAAATTGCGGTATCAACTCCTGCAAAAACTTTTGGATATGGCACAACCGTAATTCTGACGGCATCACTTGACTGGCATTTACCGATATTTCCAATAACATTATAAGTCGTAGTATTTAATGGTGTTGCCGTTGGAGATTTCAGGCTGTTATTATCAAGTGCAGAGGCTGGAGTCCACGAATAAGATAAAGCATCGCTTACCGCCTGGAGCTTTACAGGATCGCCCTGGCAAACAGTGGTATCGTTACCAGCATCAATCGTTACAAATTGTTTTACATCTATAAAGACCGAATCAGTATTTACACATTTATATCCATCTGTAATCTTTACATAATAAGTGGAAGGAACATCCGGGCTTACTTTGGGAGAAGCAATATTTTGATTGCTAATATTATAATTTGGCGTCCATGAAAATTGGATTGCCTGCAACGCCGCGGCATTCAATTGAAGAGTATCAATGGAACAAATCAATGTATCGTTGGTTACTGAAATTGCCGGTGCCATCCTGGGGGTCACCAATACGGAATCGCTTTTTCGGGTAGTACATCCCGTTATTCCCACTGAAACCAAATACAGCGTTTCGGTTTGTGGGTTCGCTACCGGGTTAGCAATATTAGTATTACTCAACCCGACAGCAGGTGACCAGGTATAATCATTGCCTCCCGAAGCATTCAGCATTACACCAGCATTACCGGTACAAAATGAAGTATCAACACCCGCATAGGGAATTGCAAGCTTTTTTACATTGATAATTTGCGATGCAGACGCCACACAATTTTTACCCCAGCGGGTAGACAAATTATAAGTGGTCGTAGTTACCGGAAATGCTTTTGTTGACTGGGATGAAGCCGAAGTTAATGTAGCGGCCGGGCTCCATAAAAATTGCACAGGGCTATGGTTAGCTGCTGCGGTGAGTGTTACAGTATCCTCTTCACAAATATTTGTGGCAGCGCTTGTAATGGAAGTTGTAAGGTCAAGTAAAGGATTCAGGTTCACAGTATCCGAAGCGGAACAACCACCGGCGTCCAGCGTAACAATATATTTTGTAAACGCTGATGGAAATACAAGCGGGTCAGCGGTATTTCCATTTAAAATAGTAACCGAAGGCGTCCATTTATAATTACCGCTATTGCCCGAAGAAGCATGTAATTGTATGGTGTCTTTTCCACAATACGTCGTGTCTTTAAAAGCGCTTGTGACAACGGGATTGTTAATGATGCTTACCGGCACGCTTACCGTATCATTACATCCCTTACTGTTGCTTACTATCAGTCTCACAACCGGGTTTCCTGAATTTGGGAAAGTATAAACCGGGCTTTTGGAGTGCGAAGTATCGGCCAGCGTGAGCGGATCACCGAAATCCCAGCTCCATGAATTTACAATGCCATACCGGGTAGAAGTTGTATCCAGAAATTGCACCGGAGAATTTACACATTGCCCCGTCCATTTAAAACCGGGAAAGAAACCAGGGTAAACTTTAATTACCTGCGACATGGAATCGCCGCATGGCTGATTGCGGTTTATAACAAGCTTATACACATATACCCCTGTATCGGGATACGTGAAAGAAGGATTTGGCAGATTAGAAGTATCGTTGGTGAGAGAGGGCACGCCAAAATCCCAAAAATAAGTTTGATTAAGAGGGGACTGATTATCATTAGAAAAATTTATTGTAAAGCCACCGCAGCTTACAGGCTTGGGTACAAGCTGTGCACCGGCAAAATCACAATCTCCAACTTTTACTATAAAATCTTTTCGGTGGTCCCCGATAAGCACTCCACTCCTGTATGACTTCACGCTTACGCCCACCACATACTTACCTACGGGTGGTGCGACCCCTGAAATAATACCGGTCGCAGGATCGATAGTAACTCCCGGGCCAAGAGGCTTTAACTGTGTATATCCATTAAAATAAATAACCGAATTATATGGAGGCGGCTCGGGATTTACATTGCCTGCGCCGGTTGTAAATCCACCATCGTATGCATTGCAAAAAGAATAAGCCAGCGAATCGGAGTTGATATCCTTTGCACTAAAGTCAAGGGTAAAAGCCCGGTTCCTGCATATCAGGCTAACGTTGGTAGAAAAATCAGGGCTAACATCGTTTGACGGAGGAATATCGCATGAATAAGTAGAGCCGGTTCCTTCAGGAATGCTGTTATCTACATTTTCCAAAGGAGTAACGCGGCAACACGTTTGGTATGCAGCGGTATAGCCAGTCGCATTGTCGGGTAAATCAACATTTAGTATATAAATGCCTACATGGTAATCTATCGGGTCTGCATTCACTATGCAAGGTGGAAATGGATTTACAGGCACGACATCCTCTCTCGTTTTATTTACAAGATAGGGCTGACCGGGAGCCGGAAACTGCTGGTTGCCATTAAAAATTCCTATGTAAACATTCACCGGCATTGCGGCGCCGCCACCCAGTTCATCACGAAAAAGCTTTAGTGTAATTTTATAATGCTTTGTATTGGGGCTTAGGCCGGGGCCAATATATTCATAGCTCATTTCGCCGCCAACAATATGACTTGCAAAGCCCTGGAAAGCAAAACAAATAAGGATAAGTACGAAAAAAAATTGCTTCATTAAGGCCTGAAAGTTTTCAATAATAAATAGGACTAAATTAAGTAAAAAGGTGTTGGCGTAGTATAATAAATTTTTAGTCTGAATGAGTATGTAACAATAAAATATTAAGGGTAATTCATGTTATAAACTTTATTACATGTTTAATGAAGTTTTCGCTCTCCTGAATATTTAAAAGGTGCTGGCATATTATTCTAATGTCTCCAGCGTTTGAAAATAATACCCGTTCGTTTATTCAAGCTCTAACTCCCGCGGCTCGTTCACAATGGTAAGCTTATCTAAAATTTTATGATATAAAAATTGCTGGGCTTCCATCGCCTTGAGATGCGAAATTAAATGATCGTAAAAGCCTGCCGAGTTCATAATAATTATTTTTTTATCATGAATATTCAATTGGTTCCAGGTAAGTATTTCAAACAGTTCGTCCATAGTTCCATATCCTCCCGGTAGTATGATCGCCGCATCACATTTTTCATAAAGCATGCGCTTACGGGTATGCATATCCGCAACTTCAAGCAGCTCAGATATTCCGTGATGCCGGTGTTCCCACTCCGTTAAAAATTTGGGGATAATTCCGACTACATTGCCGTTTTTTTCAAGAACAGCATTTGCTATCTCTCCCATAATACCTTTGTTGCCCCCTCCATAAATAAGGGTGATATTCTTTTCTGCAAGCAAATACCCAAGTTGCTTTGCATGTTCAATAAATAAGGCATTTATTCCCGGCCTTGAGCCGCAAAAAACAGCTATGGACTTAATTGACATAATTTTATTTATCTTGAAAAAAATTAAAATTAATATTATTCAAATCTTATTAGTCATAATTAAATATCCGGGGTGCGTAAACCCGGTTTATTAATCCATATTTTATGTCCCCCTCCGTGTTGCTTTCTTTTATTATCGGTTATTTTTTAATGCTGATATTTATCTCGTATGTTACTTCAAAAAAATCATCGGATAATTCTACCTTTTTTATAGCCAACCGTTCTTCCAAATGGTATCTCGTGGCCTTCGGCATGATTGGAACTGCGTTGAGTGGCGTAACATTTATTTCCGTTCCAGGCGAGGTTGGAAATGCGGCTGGCTCACAGTTCAGGTATTTTCAGTTTGTTCTTGGCAACGCTGTCGGATATTTTTTAGTAATAGGTATTTTGCTGCCTCTTTATTATAAAATGCACCTCACATCAATCTATGAAGTAATTGAGCGAACACTTGGGAAAGTAAGCCACAAGACAGCTGCTGCGATTTTTTTATTGTCCCGCACTATCGGCTCCGCGTTCAGGTTATATCTCGTGGCCATCGTTCTTCAAAAATTTATTTTCGATTCTTACGGCGTGCCCTTCTGGCTTACGATTGTTATTTGCCTCCTGTTGATATGGGGTTATACTTTTAGGGGCGGCTTAAAAACGATTATAATTACCGACAGTCTCCAGACGGTTTTTTTAGTGACGTCAGTTATTCTTTCCATCTATTTTATCTGCAACAGCCTTGATCTCAATATAGGGGAAGCGTTTAAAACAATAAAGGAAAGTAATTATTCAAAGATATTTTTTACGGATAATTTTGTGAGTAATAAATTTCATTTTACAAAGCAGTTTATAGGAGGCATTTTTGTTACAATAGGAATGTTTGGACTCGACCAGGACCTGATGCAAAAAAACCTAAGTTGCAAAAACCTGTGGGATTCACAAAAGAATATGCTCACATTTACATTTGTATTTGTAATTATTAATTTGTTCTTTTTAAGCGTTGGCGCACTTTTATATATTTACGCGCATAATAATGGAATAGCGATTCCGCTTGATCCTATTAGCCACCAGCCAAGAACAGATTATTTATTTCCTGAGATTGCGCTCAATCATTTTAAAGGCGTGCCGGCAATCGTTTTTATGCTTGGCCTCACAGCCGCAACTTTCGCAACTACTGACTCGGCCCTTACTGCGCTTACAACATCCTTCTGTGTTGACTTTTTAAATTTTGATAAAAGAAAGGATGAAAATGCGACCCAAATGGTGCAGAAGCGGCACTATGTGCATGTAGGATTTTCGATCCTGATATTGTTTGTAATCCTGTTATTTAATGCTGTGAATGATGCCTCCGTTGTAAGCGCCATTTTTAAAGTGGCTACTTTTACCTACGGGCCGCTTATCGGTTTATTTGCTTTTTCACTTTATGCAAAAACGAGAAATGTTCTTGACTGGGCGACACCTGTAATCTGCATCATCGCACCCATGGTTTGTTTTTTTATTGACAAGTATTCCAAAGAATTATTTGGCGGTTATGTTTTCGCAGAGGAATTAATTATTGTAAATGGTTTGTTGACATTTATTGGTTTATTACTTGTATCATCCGGGAAATCAAAACAAATAATATCATGACAGAACTTATAAACAGCAAAGCGGAAAGTTATGCTGCAAGATTTACCAGCTGCACAGATGAATTATTAAAAGAAATAGAAGATTATACGATGAACAATCATCCCCAGTCGGTAATGCTGAGCGGGCCTGTACAGGGAAAGTTGCTGGAGATAATAAGCAATATGATCCAACCAAAACGAATACTGGAGATAGGAACCTTTATGGGGTACAGCGCCTTGTGCCTCGCAAAGGGGCTGGTGCCCGGCGGGCAATTGCATACATTGGAGTTAGGAGAAGAAGATGCTGCAAGAGCGCAAAATTATTTTACAAAATCTTCACACAGTGAACGGATAATTTTACACCCTGGTGATGCGTTAAAGATTATACCGGAGTTGAACCAAACATGGGACCTTGTATTTATAGACGCTGATAAAGTGAACTATATTAATTATTACGAATTAACTTTGCCGCGTTTAAGAAAAGGGGGATTTATATTAGCTGATAATGTACTCTTTCACGGAGAAGTGCTTGAAGAAAAGATGTCAGGAAAAAATGCCCTGGCGATACATGCATTCAATAAACATGTAGCAGCAGATGAAAGAGTGGAGCAGGTAATGCTTACCGTTAGAGATGGGTT
>JBDTMP010000253.1:0-2148 GCA_039934215.1 Ginsengibacter sp. | reverse complement strand
ACATTACAAAGCTCCAAATATCGGCGGCTTCTTCGATCTGCTTGCCGGTAGGCTTGCCTGCGCCGTGGCCCGCTTTGGTATCTATGCGAATCAATGTGGGGTTGGTTCCATCATTATCAGCCTGCAATGTTGCGGCAAATTTAAAACTGTGTGCGGGCACTACCCTGTCGTCGTGGTCGGCGGTGGTTACCATTGTCGCAGGATATTTTACTCCCGGTTTTAGATTGTGCAAAGGAGAATATTTATAAAGATTTTCAAAATCTTCCTTTTTATCGCTGCTTCCATACTCGGTTGCCCACGCCCAGCCAATGGTAAACTTGTGGTAACGCAGCATATCCATTACGCCTACCTGCGGAATCGCCACTTTAAAAAGCTCCGGTCTCTGTGTCATTGCTGCACCCACAAGAAGTCCGCCGTTGCTACCTCCGCGTATGGCAAGCTTGCCGGAGTTGGTATATTTCTTATCAATTAAAAACTCCGCAGCGCCAATAAAATCATCAAAAACGTTTTGCTTTTTTTCCAGCATTCCCGCCTTGTGCCACGATTCACCATACTCGCTTCCACCCCTTAGGTTTACAATTACCGATACCCCGCCCTGCTCAAGAAAAAATGCATTTGAAATGGAGAAACCGGGCGTCATGGGAATATTAAATCCGCCATAGCCGTATAACAACACAGGGTTGTTTCCATTAAGCTGCAATCCTTTTTTGTAGGTAATAAACAAAGGAACTTTGGTGCCGTCTTTGCTTTTAAAAAATGATTGTACGGTCTGGTAATTATCAGCGTTTATTTTTACTTCACTCTTCCTGAAAAGATCTGCCTGGCCGGTACTGATATTGTACCTGAAAATGGCGGGAGGATAGTCAAAAGAAGTATAGCTGTAAAAAATTTCTTTATCATCCGCATTGCCGTTAAATCCGGCGGCAGAGCCAACACCAGGCAACGTAATTTCTCTTTCAAGAGTTCCGCTGTAGCTCGTTTGATAAATCCTGCCTGAAGCATCCTGTAAATAAGAAAGGAATAATTTATGCCCGGCAGTTCCTACCGTTTCCAGCAACTCTTTTCTTTCAGGAATTATCGTTTTCCAGTTTTCTTGTGCCGGATTATTTGGGTCAATTAAAACCACTTTATAATTTGGGGCACCGGCGTTGGTTTTTATTAATAATTTATCGCCATCATTGTCTATAAAATCCGCCTCGGTATCAAAGCCTTTTATTATTAATTTAAAATCATTTTTCGCCGAAGTATTTGTCATGTCCTTTGCCCACAATTCTGCACCGCTCGTGCCTTCACTTTTTCCAAGTATTAAAAAATGTTCATCTTCACTTAGCCCTGCTCCTACTGTTCTTAACGGATGTTCTTTGTCTTCATAAATTAAAATATCATCACTTTGCGAAGTGCCCAGTTTGTGGTAGTATACTTTATGATTTTGGTTTTGATTGGTAAGCATGCTTTTTTCATCGGGAGTGGGATAGCGGCTGTAATAAAATCCATCATCACCTTTCCATGAGATACCGCTGAATTTTATATAGTTCACTTCATCCTTTAGCAATTGTTTATCTGCCACATTCATCACATGTGCTTGCTGCCAATCGCTGCCCGCCTGCGATTCAAGATATGTGGCATATTTTTTATTCCTGCTGAAGGATGGCGTTTCTATCGCCGCAGTTCCGTCTTTGCTCATTGTATTGGGATCAATAAAAACTTCGGGTGTTCCATCGAGTCCGCGTTGCCTGTATAATACGCTTTGATTTTGAAGGCCGTCATTTTTATAATAATAATAATAATCTCCTTCTTTAAAAGGAGAACTGTATTTGGCATAGTTCCACATTTCTTCCAGCTTCGATTTTACTTTATCGCGAAATGGAATTTTAGAGAGATACTCCTGTGTTATTTTATTTTCAGCCTCCACCCAGGCTTTGGTTTCTTCGCTGTTATCATCTTCAAGCCAGCGATAAGGATCTGCTACGTTAGTACCAAAGTAATTGTCAACCTGGTTTACTTTTTTAGTTTCAGGGTATTTTATTTGCGAAAAAGAAAGGGTACTTATAGTCATAAGAATAAAGCAAAAAAGAATATTGTTTTTCATTTTTTAATTCAATTTTAAATGAAGTTAAAGAAATGATGTAAAATTTTATTTTGGTTCTT
>JBDTMP010000252.1:0-4547 GCA_039934215.1 Ginsengibacter sp. | reverse complement strand
TTGAAACCAGCAGCAATTACAGCTTTCCGGGTGTTATCTCCGAAAGCTCCAAGCATCGTACCGTTTTGCTGAAATTCCGGGCAATTTTGAACAAAGCTTCTTACACCCAGCGGTGTAAAAAAACATATAATGTCGTAGTTATGTTTGGAAATAATATCTTTTATATCATTGGAAATAATCTGGTAGAGCACCGGTATTGCATATTCGCAGTTGTTGGAAATAAGCCAGTTAGTAATCTCGCTGTCAAAAGATTCGGAGCATGGGTATAAAAAACTTTCCTGTTCCTTATATTTAGTAATTACGTCAAAGAGATTTTTATTAGTGCCATCAGCATAAAAAACTTTTCGCTTGCGATAAAGAATAAATTTTTGAAGGTATAATGCGACAGATTCTGTTATACAAAAATACTTCGTGTGTTGTGAGATGGTAATTTTCAGTTCTTCACACGTTCTGAAAAAGTGATCAATCGCATTCCTGCTGGTGAATATTACAGCAGAGTAAGCCGTAATATCAATTTTTTGTTTGCGAAATTCTTTTGAAAAAATAGGCTCGACCCTTATAAACGGCTGAAAATCAAGTCTAACCTTGTACTTTTTAGCGAGTTCAAAATATGGAGATTTGTCATTATCCGGTTTGGCCTGTGTAATAAGAATGTTGTGTATCTGCTTAATAGTTTTAGGTTCGGAAAATGCAGTTTTTGTATCCATCGTGAATAAAAGGGTGTTTTGCAAAGTTAACAATATTTGTCCAAAAAAGCCCTTAATAAAATGTTGTATCTCATTAAGTTACCAAGCCCCGCGTTATTATATTAAGTAATCGACAGTCACTTTATAAAGAATAAGAATCGGAATTATTTCCGTAGATAAAATATAGACTATGAAATGAAACGTATTGAGTGGCAGTTTGTTTTCCAGGGCGCCATAGGTCTTAATGTATCTTGATAAAAAGAAAAGAATAATGATAAATACCGCTACGGTAGTAATATAATGCACCCATAAAGGAAGCGAGAAGGCGATAATTATAAGAAAAGGAACGAGTACAATTCCCGAGATTTTATTTACTAAAAATATAATAAAAATGTAACTATCAACAGTTTCCTGCATACTGCTTATCCAGCCTATAAACTTGAGGATACAATATTTTAAAAAATAAAGAACGCCAATTCCTAATATACAAAATGGCAAAAGTAATTTCATGTTTACTAACCGGGGCGGATGGTAGTAGGTAAAAAGCAACCACAGAAAAATGCCCGCGCTGATAGTGAAAAAAATATTTAGTATGAAAGAAGGAAGCTTTGCCTGCAAGAGCTGGTCAGTAAGCTGGGTCTGCCTGAGCGACGTATTAAAAAAAACTCTGAAGAGATTATTAAAATAAGCTTTGTAAAAAGTTTTAAAAATTGCAAGGATTAAAACCACGATGCATAAAATATAAAATACAAATTCTTTGCCCGCGAAATGTTTTTTTTCAGCTATCAAATAAACAGGAGCATCTTTTACATTAATAAATTTATTTGAAGACAGTAAATCGTTTATTATCGAATGATAGCTTTTTATTTTGGGTTGGGAAACCACAAGAAAAGAATCAATTTTCGCAGAACCGGTGTCAGTGATTACTAATAACGATGAATCGGTTTTATGCGCCCTGCCTGAATCGCGTGGCAGCTGTGAATAAATGCAATTGGGACACAAAAGAAAAAAAATTATTATTATTTTCATTCCCCTTATCATTTTCATCCAATTTTTTTCCTTCGTCATTTCCTCAAAAATAATTGATATATCCAAAATGTATTTTAGAAGAATTACGAATATCAAACTTTATGTCATTCCTTTTACCGACCGCATAGCTAAGATTAAGCAAACCTAATTTTGTTTCAAACGCAAGGCCAATACCGCCGCTAATGAAATTATTACTATAGTTTGTGGTATTGAAATTCGTTTTTGTAAAGCCTGCATCAGAAAAACCGAACAGGTATGAATTAATACCAACAAGATATCGGTATTCTGCGGTAAAGACTCCATACCTGTTTGCATAAATACTTTCTTCATCAAATCCCCTTAATAGCCTATAGCCTCCTATTTGGAACAATTCGTTTCTGAATACCTGCGGAGTCTCAAGCCAGCCTGCATTCAGGGCAATTTTTATGGTGCTGCTTTTTCCTGTAGGTATATAATGGGCAGCCGATGCCTGGAGGCGTATGCGATACGTTTTAAGTTTTATAGAATCGTATAAGGAATTAAAATTGAACGCAGGATCGAAAGGGTCTTTCAGGTTAATTATGTCGTTATTTTTTGTAATTTTTTTAATGCCAGCTGCTACAGTAATTTCAAACTCATTGCCTCTCCGCGGGTTTAACCTATAATTGGTATTAATAAAATTATAATTCACGCCAAAGTTCCCGGAGCTTACATCTATGTTGGGAGGCAGTGTTCTCGTTATTAATACACGATTAGTATCCACGCCGCCGGAAAGTAAATAACTGCGTTCATTTTGATAAAAAATTTTTCCTGATTGGTTGGCTGATAAAATGTACTGAAGCCCGAAAACCGCATTCAACTGAAGGTACGAGGAATCTCTTTTAAGCAGGTCAAAAGCAAAATCAATTCCGAATGAAGAATTCAAGATGTATGGATGCTTATACCCAATGTTGAGCCGTGGGGATTGTGGCTGAAGCTGTTGCCAGTTGAGTAAAATATTTTCACCCGACCCAAGTGTATTCTTAAGATCAAGGTGTACATCGCCCGTGAATTGCGCTTTACCGGTAGCATTGTTCGCAGGTAAATATCCTATCAGCACATCTATCGCACTGCTTCGCTTTTGCTGAAGATACAGGTTCAGTACCGACCCGCTTCCCAGCATGGTAATATCCCATGGCTGTTGCTCCTGCAGGTAGGGCAACTCTTTTATTCTTTTGCTTACCTGGTTCAATTTCGAATTATCATACAGCGTGCCATTGCTTATCCCAAGATAATGTTGAAGGAATAAATTTTTAATTTTAGCATTTCCAAAAACTTTTATACTGTCAATGCGATAAAGCGGCCCTTTATTTACTGAGAGACTGGCTTTAATTTTATTACCTGAAAATTGAATGCTATCGAGTTTTACTTCTGCAAAAGGATAGCCGCTGCTTTCATAATAATTAATAATTTTTTCTTCCTGAATTTGCAGACGCGTAAAATCCATTTTATTCCTTGTTAGTTGTTTTGGACTCCACCCGGTGGCGTCAAGAACTTTGATATCAATACTATCCGTATTAATTTCTGCCCACTTAAATTGTTCCCCCAGGTAAAGTTGTGCAATAGCCGACGTTGAATCATATTTTACCGAATCCACTGATGCCGCCGGAAACCCTTTGGACAAAAGAATTCCGGGCAGGGAATTTATATATGTGGAGGCAGTTTCTTCATCATCGAAAATAGTTTTGAGTTCCGGCTTCTGTATTTTATACGAAGTATCTTTACCGCTAAGAATATATTGAACCGTATATTTTTTTTGACAAAAAATATTTGACACAAACAAAAAAAGAAGAAGTGGAAAAAGAATAATGGATTTAATAAAATATTTTGTTCTTGTTGATGTCATGTTAATCATTCAAATCTAAATGAATTTCTGAAACCCCGGCCCGGCGCTAAAGCCGAAATTAAAATCAAAAACTTTTTGGCAGGTATTTACATTCATATTCCTTTCTGCAAGCAGGCTTGCTATTACTGCAACTTTCATTTCTCTACATCTCTTTCATTAAAAGAGGAAATGATAGCGGCTTTAAAAAAAGAAATAATACTTTCTTATAACAGCAATACCCTTGATACAGAAATTATTGAAACTATTTATTTTGGCGGAGGCACACCGAGCCTTTTGAATAAACGTGAAATCGAAGAATTATTATTTGCTATAAAAGACAATTACACCGTAAACGCTTCCCCGGAGATTACGCTGGAGGCAAATCCTGATGATATAACAATTGAGAAATTGAGTAGCTGGAAAGAAGCGGGCATAACCAGGCTTAGTATAGGCATACAATCCTTTAAAGAAGAAGATTTAAAATGGATGAACAGGGCACACAATGCTGCTGAGGCAATGGAATGTATCGATATGGTAAAGGACGCAGGTTTTCATAATTTTTCAATCGACCTCATTTACGGAACACCCGGGCTCACCGATGATGAATGGCATGATAATGTAAAAAAGATAATAGCGTTTGGAGTACCTCATATTGCCTGCTATGCATTAACAGTTGAGCCCGGCACTGCTTTACAAAAAATGATTGGATTAAATAAAAAAGAAGATGTTGATACCGACGACCAGGCGAGGCAATTTTTATTGCTTATGAAATGGCTGCGTGATGCGGGATATGAGCATTATGAAATTTCAAATTTTGCAAAACCCAATTTTAGAAGCAGGCACAATAGCAGTTACTGGAAAGGTGATTCATACATCGGCATCGGACCATCAGCACATTCGTATAATGGAAAAGCGAGGAGGTGGAATGTTGCCAATAATGCACTTTATATTCAGTCAATTAAAAATAATTTAATTCCGTTTGAAGAAGA
>JBDTMP010000251.1:0-6185 GCA_039934215.1 Ginsengibacter sp. | reverse complement strand
TTAAAATCTTTGGGCCTCATGCCGAGATGTGCTGATATTCTTTTTATGTCCTGGAATGTATAAGTGGGGCTCATAACTTTGCAGCAATTTGCACACCCAAGGCAATCAATCTGTGCCCATACTTCCTTATCTTTTTCTTCTGATAATATTTCAAGGTTTTCGGGCTGTTTTTTTTCAGTTCTTGTTATAAAGGATCTGAATACTTTTTTATTGCTTTCAAATTTTTTTTTGAATTTCCTAAGATTAATGGCTTGCATGTAAAAATGAAAATTATATTAGCCGAAGAGGTAATTTGATTTTATAAAACATAAATGTAGCGCATATTTTAATTTAATTTCGCAGAACATTTAAACTGCATTTCGACACCCTGAACCTGGAATGCATTGCCGTAAATCCAAACAGTTTTGTTAATGTGGCAGATATATAAAAAAGGATTCAAAGCATATTTGCAACTGGAAAAATCACTATCTGAAAATTCAGTTGAAGCTTATTTGCATGATATAGACAAGTTCACTCAGTTTCTTTTATTTTCTTATCCTGAAACAGCACCCCGCGATATTGAAATTCTCCATTTGGAAAAGTTTTTAAAATGGATCAGTGAGCTTGGTATGACACCTTCTTCTCAGTCACGCATCATTTCGGGCCTTAGGAGCTTTTATAAATACTGCCTGCAGGAAAACATATCGACAACCGATCCTACTTCATTGCTGGAAACTCCAAAACTTGCAAAACATTTGCCTGATGTATTAAGCTTTGCAGAAATAGAAAGAATTAGCAATAGTATTGACTTAAGTAAACCTGAAGGCTGTAGAAATAAAGCCATTATTGAAACGCTCTACAGTTGCGGTCTTCGCGTAAGTGAGTTGGTAAATTTAAAATTATCCTGCCTCTATTTTGATGTCGGATACGTAAGAATTATTGGAAAAGGTGATAAGGAAAGACTGGTGCCGATTGGCAGTCCTGCAATTAAATTCATTAATTTATATCTTAAGCACAATCGTGTACACGTTCCTGTTGTACCCGGCAATGAAGACGTGGTTTTTCTAAACCGGAGAGGAAGAAAGCTTTCCCGTGTTATGATATTTATAATTATTAAAGATCTTTTAAAACCGGCAGGCATTACAAAAAATATTTCGCCTCATACATTTCGACATTCATTTGCGACACACCTTGTGGAAGGCGGCGCCGACCTGCGGGCGGTGCAGGAAATGCTCGGCCACGAGAGTATAACCACCACTGAAATTTATACGCATCTTGACAGAGAATATTTGCGGGATATTTTGCAGCAGTATCATCCTGCATTCAATACTTAGCTGGGGAATTAATTTGAAAAAAAACCGGGACGGCATGCTGAAGGCCGATTACTTTCTTTCCATCATTATGTTGGCATTCTGGTAAGACGGAACATCGCTCATATTTTTTACGCGGTTACGATAATTTTTAAACATACTCATCCATTTCAATCGGAGAACGCCAAAAATTCCTTCCTTTACAATTCCTTTATTCATTTTGGAAATACCATATTTTCTGTCAATAAAGGTAATAGGTACTTCTTTTATCCTGAAGCCTAACTTCCATGCGGCAAATTTCATCTCTATCTGGAACGCGTATCCCACAAAACTTATCTCGTCAAGATTAATAGCTTCCAACACTTCGCGCTTATAACACACAAAACCTGCCGTCGGATCTTTCACTGGCATCAGGGTTATAATACGGGTGTAAACCGAAGCGCCTTTTGATAAGCCAACTCTTAGCCAGGGCCAGTTTTTTAGATTGCCGCCTTTCACATAACGGGAACCAATTGATACATCAGCACCCGATATTTTACATGCTTTGTAAAGTTTATCAAGATCATTAGGATCATGGGAAAAATCGCAATCCATTTCAAAAATAAAACGGTATCCTTTGTCAAGCGCCCAGCGGAACCCAAGTATGTAGGCGGTTCCAAGCCCAAGCTTTCCTTTTCGTTCCTGCAAAAAAAGAGTTTCCGGAAAATTTTTGATACAGTCTTTTACTATGTCCGCAGTGCCATCAGGAGAACCATCATCTATAATAAGAATATGAAAATCCTGCTGTAAAGAAAAAACTGCTTCTACAATAGAAGCAACATTATCTTTTTCATTGTATGTAGGTATGATAAGAAGTTTTTCCAAAAATTGCCCTGATTTTTATATTCAAAATACGATTAATCTTTAAACTAAATCTATCAGAAACGGATAAGCAGTCTATTTTTTAAGTAGCGTACGGTTGAGAATCTCGGTTAGCTTTTGTTTTGTATGTAAAGGAAAATCCCCTTTCATCATCCAATCATAATATTGGGGTTCAGCTTTTAATACATCACATACCGGCCGGCCTTTGTGTTTTCCAAAGTTAAATACTTCTACCTCATTTTCCATTATAAATCGCCTTGCGAAATCCACAAATTTTTCTTCCCCTGTGAATTGAAGAATCGTTTCAACTGTATTGCCCAGGTGACTGTACCTGGTCAATTGTGCTTCCAGTATTTCCCATGTAGCGGTGGCATCTGCTTCAGCCGAGTGTGCTCCTTCCAGTTCTTTGTCACAATAAAACTTATAAGCCGCGCCCAGCGTACGTTTCTCCATCATGTGAAAAATATGCTGAACATCCAGCATTTTCCGGTTTGTCATATCTAAAGTTATGCCGGCTCTTAGAAATTCCTCCATTAACAAAGGGATATCAAACCTGTTGGAATTGTACCCGGAAAGATCCGCATTATCTATAAACTGCTTGAGCTCATTGGCGACTTCTTTAAATGTGGGTGCATCCTTTACTTTTTCATCGGTAATTCCGTGAATATCACTGCTCCCTTTAGGGATTGGTATCTGCGGATTTATAATTTTTTGTTTTAGAAGCTTTGTGCCATCCTGCAAGACTTTTACAATTGCAATTTCAACAATTCTGTCTGTAGCCAAGTTAACTCCAGTAGTTTCGAGGTCGATAAAAACCAAAGGCCGTTGTAATAATAAAGACATTCTTATTTATAGGTTTAATCTTTTTCTAAAAGTTTTCTAAAAGTTTTATGCCCGCAGCCTTTTGGGGAACCACCTGAAAGTTTTTCAAAATGTTTTAATTTATATCAAAGCCCTTTAGCAGATCAATTGTCCTATTGTAAAGCCTGCAAAATATCAATCCCGTCATAGTCGCCGCTGCTCATAAAAAGAAAATTTGTGTTCGCTTTCTCAAACTGAGAAAGCTTCCTTTCGAGGTGGCCTCTTTTGTTAATTACATCAAGATTTGATTTCGCAAATCCTTCTATAACAACATTGCGATCTAAAGCCGGCATCCGCTTGAGTTCAAGGGCATGGCTGCTATAAAACACTATTGCTTCATCGGCATTTTCCAGCGAACCCTTATACTCGTTCATAAATTTTTCGTTGAGGCTGCTGAAGGTATGTAATTCAAGAACTGCAATTAATTTTCTTCCAGGAAATTGTTGTTTTAATGCATTTACACTTGCAATAACCTTACTCGGAGCATGTGCAAAATCACGATAAACATTCGCATCTTTTAATTCAGCAAGTAACTCGAGTCTTCTTGAAGCTCCGGTAAAATCCGATATTGCTTCTGCAAATATATGATCATCGATTTTAAGCTCTTTACAAACATGAAAAGCAGCCTCCATATTTAACAGATTATGATTCCCAAAAATTTTCAGCTTTGTTTTTTCGTTTTCAATCATTACGCTGGTAGTTCCATCTTCAATAAAATAAGTCGGCAAACTATAAGGGATATACTTTAAATCTTCTCTGATATTAATTTCAATAAGATTTTTCAAAACCGGGTCTGTCTCGTTGTAAATGAGCACACCATTTTTTTCTATTTTATTAATAAAAACCACAAACTGTTCTAAGTAAAAATCAAATGTGGGGAAGACGTTTATATGATCCCACGCGATTCCTGTTATTACCGCAATATGCGGAAAAAGGAAATGAAATTTTGGGCGCTTCTCAATTGTGCTGGCAGGATATTCATCTGCCTCGCACACGATTAAATTTGCATCCGTAATTTTTACACTTTGATCGAATCCTTTAAGCTTTGCGCCCACCAGGTAATCAAATTTAACTTTTGCATAATTGAGCACATGCATCACCATGGCGGTTGTGGATGTTTTACCATGGCTACCGCCTATTGCAACCCGTTTTTTATTTTTACTTTCCTCGTATATATATTCCGGAAATGAATAGATTTTTAGACCAATACTTATTGCTTTCCGCAGTTCAGGATTGTCCTGCTTCGCGTGCATCCCTAATATAACGGCATCAATACCAGCATCAATTTTCTCCGGATACCATCCCTCCTTTCCTGGAAATATCCCGGCTTTTTTAAGATTAGTAGCAGCAGGTTCAAATATCTCATCGTCACTCCCTGACACTATATAGTCTCTGTTGACAAGCGCAATAGCCAACTGATGCATAACGCTGCCACCAATCGCGATAAAATGGATTCGCATAAATTTTTAAAACTGAATATCTTAAAATATTAACAATAGATTGAAATATAAAACGTTTTTGGTTAGTAACCTTAAAATTGGATGATTTACCTTTGCAAACGGGTTATAAATTAATTTTAAACCTAAATCAAAACATGAAAAAACTATTAATTGTTATTGCATTAACATCTTCAATCATCATAAGCTTTATATCCTGCACAAGTTCCCGCAGGGGCAGGACCGGTTGCCCGATGACTGAGAAGATAATTCATTAAAACCCGATTTTTTTTTACCCGAATTTATACGCATGAACTGGATACCTCTAAAGTCTGAAGAACAGATTAGTGAAATAAAATTTAACTCTGATAAAAATCCACAGGTTATTTTTAAGCATAGCATCCGCTGCGCTGTGAGTAGCATGGCAAAGAATCGGCTCGATAAAAACGATCATCCCAAAGGAATAGATTTTTATTACCTGGATGTTATTAATCACAGAGCCATCTCTAATAAAATTGCAGAAGAATTTAATATCGACCACCAATCCCCGCAAATTCTTATGATTAATGGTGGCCAATGTGTGTATAATGAAAGCCACTCAGGCATCCATATGGATGAAATTAAGTCTGTTGCAGGGCAATTATAAAGCTTAAAAGAAATGGAACAGCAGCATTTTTTGTAAGACAAAACTTGAAATTCTTTTTTACTGCCTCCACAAACAGGAGATTAATTTCAAGAAGAGATATTTTTTATTGGAGATACCTATTTAGCAACGCTTAACGCGGGCTGGGAATTCATGTAAATTACTTTTGCATTGATCGTTCCGGCGGTTTCTATTTCTTTTAATAGCCTTTGCATTATTTCCTTGTCTTTCAGATTAGCAATGCGACATGCCTGAAAAAAATCGGTATGCATTCCATAATTCTCAAGAATATCCGGAGTGCCTGTTAATTCAGGGAAAGTAGAAAATTTTTTTACGAAATAATATATTGCTCCATGAACGGGTCTTGTATAAGCGGAGTAAAAAGTATTCATGATTTCAAAGTTTAGAATGTAAGTAATGATTTCAGGCCAAGTTTAAGGATACAAAGCCATCGATCGATTTTGAAAGATTGATCGGGTTAAAAGGCTTTATAAATAACTCACGCACATCCCTTATACTCCCCAGCCGTTCTGCTATTTCTCTATTTTGCGAACTTCCCAGGATAATGACAGGGCATGAATACATGGTGCTACTATTAAGATGTTGAACAAAATCCACACATTCTTCAGTTTGATAGTCCACGTCTACCAATATCATTTCAATTTTATCATTTCGGTTTAGTTCCTGCCATGCTTCAAAAACATTTGCCACTGTTATTACTTTGTACTTATCAGAAAAACCTGTCTTTATAAGGTAGTTCATTGCATTATTCCCATTAATACTTAAAATATGCGTGTTCATTTTAATCTCATTTACTGATAAAAAATAATTAAGAAGAATACCGGGAGATTTGAAAGGCATAAAAAGCAGGTAATTAATTTTTGTTCTATACCTGTTCAATACGTGCGTTGGTTTATCGGATCTTGTATATCAAGAAGCCCAAAAATTGCAAAAGCCAGTAAAAGGAAATACAGAGGATGAGAATAGTAATAGTATTCATTATCTGAATACAAATTGGCATATTCAAGGAGAACTCTTTGATGTCTTGTATAAAAGCGATGGAATTATTTGTAATTCAGAGGAAGGGATATGCTG